>CADBPF010000026.1 GCA_902796545.1 uncultured Ruminococcus sp.
GCGGAACGATCACGATAGGGGGAAAAACCAGTGGAATACCGGATCAACCGGAAGACCGGCGACCGGATCAGCGTCATCGGGCTCGGCTCGGCGTATTTGTTTCAGGCGGGCAAAAAGGAGGGCGTGCGCGCGCTCAGACGCGCTTTTGAGGGCGGGATCAATTATTTCGACCTCGCCGCGGGCGACGGCGCGAGCTTTCCCATCTGGGGAGAGGCGCTTGCCGACGTGCGCCGGAAGGTCTTGTATCAGATCCATTTCGGCGCGGATTATTCCGCGGGGACCTACGGCTGGTCTTTGGATCTCGAAACGATCAAACGCTCGGTGTTCCGGCAACTGGAGCAGCTGAAAACCGATTATATCGACTATGGCTTCATTCATTGTCAGGACGAATTCTCCGACTGGCAGAGCTATCGGGAAAACGGCGTTTACGACTATATCCTGTCCCTGCACCGCGCGGGGGTCGTGCGGCATATCGGGCTTTCCTCGCACACGCCCGCGGTCGCCGAACGGATCCTGGACGAGGCGCCGGTCGATCTTTTGATGTTCTCGATCAACCCGGCGTACGATTACGGGCAGGGCGAGTTCGCAAACGGCGGCGTGGGTGAACGCGCGCGGCTGTACGCCCGCTGTGAGAAAGACGGCGTGGGCATTTCGGTGATGAAGCCCTTTTCGGGCGGTCAGCTGCTGGACGGTGCCGTTTCTCCGTTCCATACGGCGCTCACGCCGTATCAATGCATCCGCTACGCGCTCGATAAGCCGGGCGTGCTGACCGTGCTGCCCGGCGCGGCGAACACCGCGCAGGTCGAGGAGCTTCTGCGCTATTTTGAACAGCCGGAGGAGGCGCTCGATTATTCCGCGATCGCGTCCTTTACGCCCGCGGAGGCAAGAGGCGCCTGCGTGTATTGCAATCATTGCAAGCCCTGCCCCATGAGCCTGGATATCGGGCTGATCAATAAGTATTACGACCTCGCCCGCGCGGGCGACGTGCTTGCCGAACGGCACTATCGCGCGCTGGAACGAAACGCGGCGGACTGTATCGGCTGCGGCCATTGCGACGACCGCTGTCCGTTCCACGTCCGTCAGAGCGCGCGGATGCGCGAGATCGACGCCTATTTCGGCAGACGCGACTGAAAGCGTGATTGAAAAAGGAAAAAAGCGCACCCGTGGAACGGGCGCGCTTTTTTCGTTTGCTTTTACTGATTCGTACTGTAGTTCGGCGCTTCTTTGGTGATGTAAATATCGTGCGGATGGCTTTCTTTCAAGCCCGCGCCGGTGATGCGCACGAATTTCGCGTCTTTTTGCAGGGTGGGGATGTCCTTTGCGCCGCAGTAGAACATACCGGCGCGCAGACCGCCCATCAGCTGGAACACGCTCTCCGCCACGGCGCCCTTGTAGGGCACGCGCCCCTCCACGCCCTCGGGCACGAGTTTTTTCGCATCGGACTGGAAGTAACGGTCGGAGGAGCCGCGCTGCATGGCGCCGAGGGAGCCCATGCCGCGATAGACCTTGAAGCTGCGGCCCTGATAGATCTCGATCTCGCCGGGGCTTTCCTTGCAGCCCGCGAACAGGCTGCCGATCATGACCACGTCCGCGCCCGCGGCGAGCGCCTTGGAAATATCGCCGCTGTATTTGATGCCGCCGTCGCCGATCACCGGGATGCCTTTCTTGTGCGCGATCTCTGCCGCGTCGCAGATCGCGGTGATCTGCGGCACGCCGATCCCGGCGACCACGCGGGTCGTACAGATCGAGCCGGGGCCGATGCCGACCTTGATGCAGTCCGCGCCCGCGTCGATGAGCAGCTCCGCGGCGTCCGCGGTCGCGCAGTTGCCGGCGATCAGATCCACGTCCGGAAACGCCTTTTTCACGCGCTTGACCGCGTCGATCATGCCGAGCGAATGCCCGTGCGCGCTGTCGAGCACCAGGCAATCCACGCCCGCCTTGATGAGCTCCGCGGCGCGCTCGCAGTTGTCCTGCGTCACGCCGATCGCTCCGGCGACGAGCAGACGGCCGTTTGCGTCTTTCGCGCTGTTCGGGTATCGGACGGCTTTTTCGATATCTTTGATCGTGATCAGCCCGCGCAGATGCATTTCCTCGTCCACGATCGGCAGTTTTTCGATCCGGTGGCGGCGCAGGATCTCTTTTGCTTCTTCCAGGGTGGTGCCGACCGGCGCCGTGACCAGGTTTTCCTTGGTCATGACCTCGGAGATGCGCAGGTTGAAATCCTCCAAAAAGCGCATATCGCGGTTGGTGATGATCCCCACGAGCTTGCCGTCCTTGCAGATCGGCACGCCGGAGATCTTGTATTTGCCCATCAGCTCGTTTGCTTCGTACACGTAGTTGTCGGGGGCAAGGAAGAAAGGATCGACGATCACGCCGTTTTCGCTGCGCTTCACGCGGTCGATCTGATCCGCCTGCTCCTCGATGGTCATGTTCTTGTGGATCACGCCGATGCCGCCCTCGCGCGCGATGGCGATCGCCATGTTCGCCTCGGTCACGGTGTCCATGGCGGCAGTCATCAGCGGGATGTTCAAGCGGATCTTGTGGGTCAGTTTCGTAGAAAGATCCACCTTGGACGGCGGCACTTCGCTGTATGCGGGCACCAAAAGCACGTCGTCAAAGGTCAGTCCTTCTTTTGCAAAACGCTCCGTATCTTTCATTTCGGTTCCTTTCTTTTGCGTTTTCTTCTTTGGGTTTTCACAGATCCACGCGGATCCGATAAGAGTTCCGTTCCAGCGCGGCGCCGGCGACCTCGACCGAGTAGTCCACGCGCATCTCGCCGCCCGATTGCGTGAGCGACTGGGACATACTGTGGCAGTCCACGCAAACGGGGACCACGCCGTCCAATCCCGTAAAAAGCTGATGGCGCTTGCCGTTTTCAAAGATCAAAACCGCCTTGGAGGCGCCGGTGCGGGACAGCGTAACGAGGTCTTTGTCCACGGTAAAAGTGGTGCGGGAGCCTTTGAGCCCGGTGATCTCGCTTTCGTCGTAGCTTAATTCGATCTTGCCGTCGCGGCTATAGGAAAGCGTGCCCGTGGTGCAGAGTTCCACGGTCTGCGGATCGTCGTTTTCACTTGGCGAATCCAAAAGCCGCGTGTGCGCGCCGAAAGCGTTTGCCGTGCGGTCGGCAAGGGAATAATACTGCGTTCCGGTGATAGTGATCTCGACCTGTTTTTTCATTTCCAGTCTTCCGCGTTGACCTTTTCTTTGGAGAATTGAATGCTCTCGTCCTGCAAAAAGCGCTGCGCCAGGGTGGAGAAGCCCTGCGAAAAATCGCTTGTGTAAAGCTCGGTCTTTCCGGTCCCGTACACGAGGCGGTTTTCCCTTAACAGCCGCGCCGTCGCGTTTGCGCCCGCCTGACCCGCGTCGATCAGGGCGACTCCCGGCGCAAGGGAAGCGATCTTGTCTTTTAAGAGCGGATAATGCGTGCAGCCGAGCAAGAGCGTATCACAGCCGGCGGCAAGCGGCGCTTTCAGATAGTTTTGCAGGGCAAGATGCGCGATCTCGCCGTCCGTTTCGCCGTTTTCCACGATCGGCACGAGCAAGGGGCAGGCAACGCTGACGACCTGCGCGTCGGGGGATAGGCGCGTGATCGCGCGCTTATACGCGCCGCTTGCGATCGTGCCCTGCGTGCCGAGCACGCCGATTTTCCGATTGCGGGAAGCCTTCACCGCTTCTTCCGCGGCGGGCTCCACCACGCCGACGACCGGCACGGACAGACGGGCTTTGAGCTCTTCCAGCGCCGTGGAGGACACGGTGCCGCAGGCAACGAGGATCGCGTCCACGTTTTTGGAAACGAGGAACGCGGCGTCCTGCGCGGCGTAGCGGCAAACGGTCTCGCGGGAGCGCGTCCCGTAGGGGATCCGCGCCACGTCGCCGAAATAAACGATATCTTCCTCGGGCAAGAGTCTGCGCAGTTCGCGCACGGCGCACAACCCGCCGAGCCCGGAATCGAAAATGCCGACGCCTCTCATCGATCCGGCCATTTGTTGGCGAAGTGGACGAGGTATTTGATCAGCAGTTCGTAGGGAGTCCCCGCGTACTCAAAGAGTTTCGGGAACATACTGATCGGCGTGAAGCCGGGGATCGTGTTGATCTCGTTGAACACGACCTTGTCGCCGTCCACGAAGCAATCCACGCGCGCCAGTCCGCGGCAGTCAAGCAGGCGGAAGATCTTTGCCGCGAGCGCGCGCACCCGGACCTTCGCTTCCTCGGAGATCTCCGCCGGGATCTGACACACGCTCGTGTTTTTCACGTATTTTGCGTCGAAATCGTAAAACTCGCCGTCGGGACGGATCTCGCCGCAGGGGGAAACGTACAGATCGGGCTTGCCGCCCCAGTCGCGGTCGATGACCGCCGTTTCCACTTCTTTTCCGCAGATCGCCTCTTCAATGAGGATCTTCTGATCGTATTGCGCGGCGGCTTTGAGCGCTTCTTCCAGTTCCGCGCGGTCCCGCGCGCGGTTCACGCCGTAGGACGAGCCGGCGCCGGAGGGCTTCACGAACACGGGATAGGGCAGCTTTTCTTCCACGCGCCGGACCACGCCGGAGAGATCGAATTCCAACTCGCGCGCGTAGGCCATCACCCAGGATGCCTGCGGGATGCCGTAGTTTTGCAGAATCAGTTTCGTCGTGATCTTGTCCATCGTCACGGCGCTCGCGCGGGTCCGGCAGCCCACGAAGGGCACGCCGGAGAGATCCAGCAGCCCCTGCAGCTTGCCGTCCTCGCAGTTTTCGCCGTGCACGATCGGCAAAATGCAGTCGATTCTCCGCACGGTATAAGTCCCCGCTTCTTTATCCAGCACCAAAAGCCCGTGATGCTTCGGGCAGGGGCTTAAAATCGCGGGGATCAGGTGTTCGGTATCCGTTTCCCAGCTGCCGTCGGGGATCTTGGCGTAGTCGCCCGTATAGAGGTACCATACCCCCTCTTTGGTGATGCCGACGCAAACGGGCTCGTAGATCGGGTCCAGATGCGCGAGCACTCCCGCGACGGATAAACACGAGATCTCGTGTTCGCTGCTTTTGCCGCCGAAGAGCACGGCGAGGACGATCTTGGGTTTCGGTTCCATAAGCGATCCTTATATCAATTTGGAAAGTTTTTTCTATTATAGCATACGCACGCAAAAAAGCAAGGGTGAACGCGCAAATCGCAGGCTTTGAGAAAACGGCACTTGACATTCCGGCGCGTTGCGGGTAAAATAGAGTCTGTATATAGTGTACTCTGGCTTTTCCTGTACGGAAAGCTTTGCACTTATCAAATTTCATATAGATTAGAAGGAGGTGTAATACACCTTGGACACCACCACTGTCATCACTCTGATCGCAGTCGCGCTCGGTACTTTGGCAATCGGCTTTTTCGTCGGCGTGTTTTACCGCAAGAAGATCGCCGAAGCCAAGATCGGTACCGCGGAAGCTCAGGCGCGCGTGATCATGGAAGACGCCAAAAAAGAAGCGGAACAACGCAAAAAAGAAGCGCTTTTGGAAGCGAAGGAGGAAATTTTAAGGACCCGCAACGAGGCGGACCGCGAGATCAAGGAACGCCGCGCGGAGATCCAGCGTCAGGAAAAACGAGCCATTCAGCGAGAGGAAAATTTAGAGCGAAAACTGGACAATATCGAGCGCAAGGAAGAAGCGCTCAACCAGAAATTGTCGGACATCAAGGCGCAGGAAGTGCAAGTCGCCGCCTTAAAAGAACAACAGATCCAGAAATTGGAGGAGCTTGCCGGGCTGACCGCGGAGGAAGCGAAAGCGGAACTTATCAGCCGTTATGAAAGCGAAGCCAAGCGCGACGCGAGCGTGCGCATCGCCGCGATCGAGCAGGAGCTCAAAGAAAACGCGGATGAGAAGGCGAAAGATCTCATCACCACGGCGGTCCAGCGCTGCGCGGCAAATCAGGTGGCGGAAGTCACGGTTTCCGTCGTTGTGCTGCCGCGCGACGATATGAAGGGCCGAATCATTGGCCGCGAGGGCCGCAATATCCGCACGCTGGAAACGCTCACCGGCGTGGATCTCATCATCGACGATACGCCGGAAGCGATCACGCTTTCGAGTTTCGACCCCATGCGTCGGCAGATCGCCAAGCTGTCCTTGGAAAAACTGATCGCCGACGGGCGCATCCACCCCGCCCGCATCGAAGAGATGGTGGAAAAAGCCAAAAAAGAAGTGGAAGCCGATATCAAGCAGGCGGGCGAACAGGCCGTGCTGCAGGCGGGCATCCACAGTATGAATTCCGAACTGATCCGCATCCTCGGCCGTTTGAAATACCGCACGAGTTACGGTCAGAACGTGCTGATGCATTCGCTGGAAGTGGCGTATATCGCGGGCATGCTGGCGGATGAACTCGGGATCGACGGCGCCATGGCGCGCCGCGCGGGGCTTTTGCACGACATCGGCAAGGCGCTCTCGCACGAGGTCGAGGGCTCCCACACGCAGATCGGCGCGGATATTGCCAAAAAGTATCGCGAGCATCCGGAAGTGATCCACGCGATCGAGTCGCACCACGGCGACGTGGAACCGCACACGCTGATCGCCTGTCTGGTACAGGCGGCGGACGCGATCTCGGCTGCCCGTCCGGGCGCGCGCCGCGAGGATCTGGACAGCTACATCAAGCGGCTTGAAAAGCTGGAGGAGATCGCCGGAGCCTTTGAGGGCGTGGAAAAATCCTTCGCCATCCAGGCGGGCCGCGAGATCCGCATCATGGTCAAGCCCGAGGTCGTCGGGGATGAGAATATGGCGGTCATCGCGCACGATATCGCCAAGCGCATCGAAGACGAAATGGATTATCCCGGACAGATCAAGGTCCAGCTCGTGCGCGAAAGCCGCGCCGTGGACTACGCGAAATAAAGATCCTTTGCCGCGGGCGAACAGCCCGCGGCAAACTGTCTTTTCCGGACGGATCAAGCCGGATAGAAAGGGTTTTATGGAAACTTTGCGCATTTTGTTTTTGGGCGACGTCTGCGGCGCCTTCGGCGTGAAGGCGCTTTGCGCACATCTGCCCGCGCTCCGGCGCGAGACCGGCGCGGAGCTGGTCGTCGTCAACGCGGAAAACGCGGCGCCCTCCAACGGGATCACCAAAGCCGTCGCGGAAGAATTGTTTTTCGCGGGGGCGGACGTGCTCACGGGCGGCAACCACAGTTTCCGCAAGAAAGAATCGTACGAGTTTCTGGATTCGGAGCCGCGCGTTCTGCGCCCCGCCAATTTCCCGGCGACGGCGCCCGGCGTGGGCTACGGGATCTACCCTTGCGCGAATTATCGCGTGCTTGTTTTGAATTTGATGGGCAACGCGTTTTTGGATCCCACGCAGAATATCTTCGAGTGCGCGGACGCGGTTTTGGCGCGGGAGGCGGGCGCGTATGATTTTGCCGTCTGCGATCTCCACGCGGAAGCGACCGCGGAAAAAGGCGCCTTCGCCCGGGATTTCGACGGTCGTTTTGCCGCGATCGTCGGCACGCATACGCATATCCCCACGGCGGACGCGCAGATCCTGCCCGGCGGGAGCGCCTTCGTGACCGATCTCGGGATGTGCGGTCCGGAGGTGAGCGTGCTCGGCGTGCGCGTGCAGGACAGCATCACCCGTTTTCGCACCAGATTGCCCGTCTATTACGCCGAGGGCGAGGGCGACGCGCTTATCCAGGGCGTGTTTGTCCGCGTGGATCCCAAAACCGGCAAGGCGCTCGAGATCCGGCAGATTTTGAATCGCTATCCCGCGTAAGATTTGCAAAACGAAAACGCTCTGCGATCCGCAGAGCGTTTTTCTTTGAAATCCCTTCTCCCCGGTGCCGATCCCCATAATCCACGCAGGGGCGGACGAGGCGCTTTTTATCCGCTGATCTGTTTGGATAAAAAGTGCGCCGCCGTTTTGCACAATTCCGCTTCCGTTTCGCTCGGCTCGGTCGGACGCGCCGTCGCGCAGCCCACCGCGCCGCGCAGATCGCCCTCGGAGTAAACGGGGCAGAGCGCGCACAGATAATAGCCGGGAACAAGCTCGATTCCGTCCTCGCCGCGCTGGTAGCGGTATCCGTCGCGCGTGAGCATCCCGCGCTCCAGAGCCTCGGGAATCTTGCGCTCCAAAAACTCTTTTTTCGGCAGCCCCGCCACCGCCACGAACTGGTCGCGGTCGCAAATAAAGGCGGCAAGCTTGCCGGACTTGTGCAAACTTTCGCAATAATCGGCGGCAAAATCCGCCATCTCACCGATCGGCGAATACTTTTTGAAGATCACTTCGCCCTCCCGGTCGGTGTAGATCTCCAACGGGTCACCCTCTCGAATACGCATCGTGCGGCGGATCTCTTTTGGGATCACCACCCGCCCCAAATCGTCGATCCTGCGCACGATCCCGGTCGCTTTCATATCGTCCCTCGCTTTTTCGTTTTCTCGCCCTTATTGTTGCCGGAACTACGGCTTTTATGCGAGAAACTGTGAAAAAAGCAAGCCGATTTCGGCTTGCTTTTTTGCATGGCTTATTCCTGCAACTCTAACACTTCGATACACACGCGCTTTAAAGCTTGTTCCAAATGTGCCATATCTGTAATATGGTATTCTATAATCTTAGAATTTGTAGAGTCCAATTCACTTGTATCGGGATCAAAAGAACTTAATTCATCAAAAGAATTCAATTCATAATAATAGCGCCATTTTTCAAATGAATCATCATGTTTTTCAAGCAATACTGTAAGGGGGACAAAAGTTGCATGATAGGCTTTATAATTTGTCTCAATTTTTTGTTTTAACTCTTCTTCTAACCCGTCAAATAATTGTTTCAGCTGATGTTTTTTTGGCGGAGTATTTCCTTTTGCCAAATACAAACTCTTTAGGTACAATTCGCAAGCAAATGTTAGATTTACATTTCGTGCGGCGGCATACTGTTCACCAAATCCCTCAAAAGAGTATTCAAGGCTTTTTTTATCTGCATAATCGGAAAGATCGGCAAAATTATTTGCTTCGTGATAAGCTTGTGACGCTTGTATTCTGAGTTTATCCATATTTTTATCGAATTATCTGTTGCTTTTTGCCCGGTTAAGAGTTTTACAAAGCATCTGACAGTTTTTTGCATCTGTGGATCTGCCTTTGCTCCACGCGGTAACGTGATCGGCGTCCATCTCATCAAACTTGTAAATTCGTTTTGTATTTCTTGCAACACGCAGGCTTGAATTGTCCGCCATTTTCAAAAGTCTTTCACAACACAATTTGAATTCCAGTATTTAATAATATAAAATAAACGTTTTGCAATAATTTATTACAAAATTTAACGTGTGGTGCTCGTCTTTTGTTTCATTTCTCGATCACTCGTTATACAATTAAGTTTCCGATTAAAACCATTGAAAATACCATACCAATTATTTAAGATTTCCACTATTTTTTTGATGTTCGATTTATACTGATTATAGTCAACGTCTAACAATGAAAGGAGGATTACTCTATATAAAAGAAGGAACTTTGCAGAGTATAGAACTGATTCTGGCCCGGATAAATAATAGTCTTTTGGTTGTTTTCGCTTAATATGCATTATTCGGTGTCGCGTTTTCGCTAAAACGTCAAGAAACGATTCTTTATCGAGGTTGTATTCTTTCTCAAAAATATCCATCCCATATTGCGAAATAATCGCGGCAATGTGGTCTTTTAGTATTATCTTTTTGGTGTTATATTGTTTTTTGACAAGAAACGTTTTGTTGTATAGTTTTATAATTTCAGTTATTGCTTCACAGATTTCAATTAAGTAAGCGCACTTCATGTCTTCTGGAATTTTTATTGCGGATGTGTTGTATAAAACCCCTTGATGTATAATGTCTAACTCATCTAACATATTACGCCAAACAGTTAATAGTCCGGGGGAGAGAATCGAGGCAAACGATAATAGGCGGAATTGCCTATCTTGGTATATTTTATATGATTCATAAAAGTGTAGTCGTCTCTTTTTCCACTCTTTCGAATATTGACGATACTGTTCTTGAGATAAGTCGCTTCCTGTGATAAGCAAAGAATAAATTGGAAAAAAGCACCCGTCGATTATCATGAGAAGTTGTTCAATAATCGAAAACAATTCTGCCATTTGTCGAATTGGAACGGGTGTTTTCGACGATAGTTTAATCGTGCGAGATTTGCCCTGATTTATTCTAATAGTGATATTATACTTGTCTTTGGTTTCTTTATTTATTAGCAGATAATCAAAAGATTTGGAATAGTGATTTTCGTCATAATTCCATAGCTTCTGTCCAATTTTAAAAGTGTTACACTTTTTAAATCCTTTGCAATAAAATGAGACGTCATAAATGCTATCGTTCATATTCTCACCTTTATCTAACAGATATTTATTATTGAAATAAATAATATAAAATGCTTTTTAGCGTGTGTTTTGGTTGCGCTAATTCAGAAACAATACCGTTTTTCATATTGAGATATAATGGAATAGTTATTCTACGGTAATCTGAGGTTAAATATGAGATTTCAAATTTATTTACTGTTTCTTCAAGCTTAACATTGATTTGTAGCGTTTGTTCGATATTTAAATAAGGGAGCATATAAACGCTTTCCCGAGCAACAATCTTTTTGTAGTTTTTATCATATTCTACTTTATAAACAACGAAAGAATAGATTCCATTTTGAGAAGTAATCAATAATGTGTTTATTGGATATTCGCCTATGGTGATTTCATCTACTATATTAAAATCGCCTTTGTTTTCTTTTGGGTTGCAAATTGTTAATCTGTCAGCAACAATAGATTTGACTTTATATATTGTAACGATTCTTCCGATAATATAGACAAGAAAAAGAGCTAGTGTCACTATTGAAGCAATGTTTCCTAACACGATATTTGCGCTCCTTAATTTGTTTGTTATTATATTGTATCAAACTGACATATAAAACTCAACCCCCCCACGCCCCTCCATTGCGGAGGGGCTTTTTATACGTTCCCACAAAAAAGACTTTACAAATTTCAAATTTTTGGTACAATAGAGAAAGTATCTGTTCCCCGTTCGGGAACACAAGGGGGATTCTATGCAGACAACCTTGGTCATCATGGCCGCGGGCATGGGGAGCCGGTTCGGGTCCTTGAAGCAGATGCAGCCGGTGGACGATCGTGGTCATGGACTGTTAGAGTATTCGATCTATGATGCGGCGGAAGCCGGATTTGACAAAGTCGTTTTCATCATTCGCAAGTGTTTTGCCGAGGCGTTCGAGAGCACGATCGGCCGCGCGGCGGAAAAGATCCTGCCCGTTTCCTACGTATATCAGGACCTTTCCTGCGCTCTGCCCGCCGGGTTCTCGGTGCCGGACGGTCGTGAGAAGCCCTGGGGTACGGGTCACGCCGTGCTCTGCGCGAAAGGCGCGGTGGACACGCCCTTTGGCGTCATCAACGCGGACGATTATTACGGCGCAAGCTCGTTTTATCTGTTGCACGGGCATCTGGCCAGCGAACCCAACCCCTGCATGGTGGCGTTCTGCCTGGAAAAAACGCTTTCCGAAAACGGCACCGTGGCGCGCGGCGTTTGCCGGGTGGAAAACGGGAAACTTATCAGTATCGTGGAACATACCGAGCTTTCCCGCAAAAGCGGCTTTGCGCCGGACACTCCGGTCTCCATGAATATGTGGGGCTTTCAGCCGAACTTTTTCAATGATCTGGAAGCGGGCTTTTCCGCGTTTCTGTACGACATGGAAGATCCCTTGAAAAACGAGTATTATCTGCCGTTCGTGGTGGATCTCGCCCTGCAGCGCGGCGAAACGGTCAGCGTTTTGCAAAGCAGAGAGCAGTGGCACGGGATCACCTACCGCGAGGATCTGGACAGCCTCCGGGACGCGTTGGAACAGCAGCGCACCGCGGGCAGATATCGGGGACTGTAAGGCGTTTTTTCTGCTACGGGGGAGGGACCTCAATGAAAAAAAGATGGTTTTTTCTGGTTTTGGCGCTGATTTTGGCGTTTACCTGCGCGCTGCCTTGCTTTGCCGAGGGCGAGGATCTGACCAACGCCGGCAACGAGGTCGCGTCCAACCAGAGCGATTATTTCCTGTACGGCGTGATCGCGGTCGCGGTGCTTGCCGTGGCGATCGCGGGCGCGGTTTTATATCTGAAGCGCCGCCGCAAACGCAAATAAGCGTTTTTTGCGGGTTGGATAAGAAAATTTCGCGGTTTTTCTTGACAAGCGCCCCGCGCAATGCTATAATGCCAAAGCGCGTGGCGGAATAGCTCAGTTGGCTAGAGCATCCGGTTCATACCCGGCAGGTCATAGGTTCAAATCCTATTTCCGCTACCACGTGGCCCCGTGGTCAAGCGGCTAAGACACCGCCCTTTCACGGCGGAAACGGGAGTTCGATTCTCCCCGGGGTCACCA
>CADBPF010000027.1 GCA_902796545.1 uncultured Ruminococcus sp.
AATATAACTGGGCGAAGCCCAATATCACTCGCCGCAGGCGAATATAACTGAAAGAAACCTGATTTGGTAAACAAATCAGGTTTCTTTTATGGTGACCCCGGGGAGAATCGAACTCCCGTTTTCGCCGTGAGAGGGCGATGTCTTAGCCGCTTGACCACGGGGCCGTGCGCGGAGTATTGTAACAGAAAACCCACTTGTTGTCAAGTGGGTTTTCCGTTTTTCTTTTCGGATCAGAATTTTCCGCCGCCGCCGCCGAAGGAGCTGCCGCCGGTGGAATGGGTGGAGCTGCCGCCGCCGGAGGAGGATTCTTTCGGTTTGGGGACTTTTGCGACGCTCGAATACAAGAACAGATCCTTTTGCGTGCGCAGATCCAGACTGCCCGGCACCACGTAGGACTGCGCCGCCCGCTGCGGACGCGCGGTCTTCAACTGCTTTTTGAAGCCGGACAGGATCGCAAGCGCGATCAGAAAGGAAACGACGACGGCGATCGCAAGGAAAACGAAGCGGTCTTTGGCATTGCGGTAGCCGTGATTCGTATCGTAGGGCGTGCCGGCTTCATAGGCGTCGCAGAACTCGCGGGTCAGATCCAAAAAGCCGTCGAAGCCCTCGTAGTATTCCCGGTCGGAAAAATGCGAGATCACCGCGCTTTCTCCGAGCACCTCGCGGATGCCGTAATCGGTGAAGATCTCAATTCCTTTGCCGTGCGTGCAGAGATACCAGTCGCGGTCTTTCATGGACAGCAGGAACAGCACGCCGTCCTGAGAAGCGCCGACGCCGCAGTCGTGATTCAAGAAAAACCAGTCCGCGTATTTTTGCGGAGTATAGCCGCCGATCGCGTCTTCGGTCAGGATCACGATATCGAGCGAGTAGGCGTCGATCAGCTCATCGATGCGCGCGTTCAGCGCCGCCTCCTCGCTTTCGCTCAACAGATCGGCGCGGTCGATCACGTGCGCGTCCAGTTTCCCAGTGCCGGTCAGCTCCTGAAGATCCTCGGGGCAGGTATCGGACGCGTTTGCGGCGCCGAAATCTGTCCCCGTGACGCCGAGACGATCCGCGCAGGCGGTATAAAAGGCGTTCAGCCCGTCGTAGAGAAAGCCGCTTTCCTCGTAGGCGGTTTTGAAGGTGTCCCTCAATTCGTCGCAGGTATCTTCGTCGAAAAACGCGCTTGCGGAGCCGTTCGGAAGCAGCGTCACGGAGTCGTCGCCGAAATCGATCACGAATAACAGCCCGTCGTTATTCGCGCCGTAGCCGCAGTTTTCGTCCTCAAGATAGTTTTCGCAGGTTTCGTAATCGAGATTCTGATCGGTCAAAAGCGTGACCACGGCAAGGTGCGCCGCCTCGTAGATCCGATCCGCCTGCGATTCCAGACGGAAGCGATCCGCTTCGCCGAGGGTTTCCGTGTCGTCGCGCACGAGATACAGCGAGGCGCCCGCGGCGGGCAGGGTGAAAACCAAAAGGGTAGTAAGGATCAGGAACAAAGCTATCCATCGTTTCATACCGTAACCCTCCCTTTTCAAAGCAGATGCAGCAGGAAGCCGAGCCCGGCCGCGATCGCGGAAAAGCCCGCGGTGAACGCAAGCATAAGACCCCAGAACTTGCCTTTATCCATCGGCAATTCGCCCACGAATTTGCCCGTTTGTCCGTTCATGGCAAAGCTGTAAACCTTGCCGCGGTAGGCGGCGTTGAGCGTCCAGACCGGCAGCATGGCGTATCGGATCTCGCCGCGCTGCAGGGCGATCTTCACGTCCTGCGGGGTGAGGGTCGCGTAGCCCTTTGCGGTAGAGGCAAAGGTGTCCGCCACGCTTTGCCGGATGCGCGCGTTGGCGCGCTCCTCGCTCTGCGCGGCGTCCTGATCGTAGCGGTTGGCAAGATAGCCCGCAAGATAGGCGGTCTGAAAATCTGTCAGCGCGGTATAATCGAAAGGCTCGATCGCTTCCATATACGCGTCGTCCATCTTGATACTGCCGTCCACGGGGACGCGGCAGAAGCTTAAATTGCCCTCGCGCAAAACCAAAAAGTTGTCGGTCTTGGTGTAAATGTAGTTTGCGTCCGACCAGGTCATCGTCCGGGTGCCGCGGTAGCGGATGGAGGAATCGGTGTCGCAGTCAAAGAGCCAGAAGGGAACGTATAAGCCCTTGATCTCGTTTAAGGTCGCTTCGCTTTTGAAAAACCTCGGCAAAAGGATCTTACCTTTCATGTTTTGCAAAAACGCGGCTTTTGCCGCCTCTTTGTCGAGCTGAAAGGGGATCACGTAATCGGGCTTTAAGGTGCCCGTGAACTGATCGGTCATCACCACGGGGTTGCCGCAGTAGGGGCAGCTCGTGGCGGCGAGCGTTTCGTCGCCGATGATCTGCGCTCCGCAGGAGTTGCAGCTGTAAGCGCGCAGATGTTCGCGCTCCTCCTCCGTCCAGTCGCCGTTGCCGCTCGTCTGGTCGTAGGGGATCCAATGCGGGTCCTCGTCTTTGCGCTCGTTTTTCAAAACGTCGTCGTATGCCTTGAGCGTTTCCACGTCGAATTCCGTATCGCAGAACGGGCATTTCATCTTCTGGATGCCGGAATCGAACCTGAGCGCGCCGCCGCAGGACGGACATTTGTATTCCAAAACGTCAGCCAAGTTTGTCTACCTCCCTTTTTTTAGGATGATTCTTATTATATCATACGCGCGCGGCTCGGCGCAATGAAAAAAGACCGGGATCCCGGTCTTTTTTTAGCGTATTTTTTACACGCCGAGGGAAACCTCCCA
>CADBPF010000028.1 GCA_902796545.1 uncultured Ruminococcus sp.
CGCACAGGCGTTCAAAAACGCGCTGGGATCTGCCGGCGGGATCCTCTTTTCCGTGTCGCTCTGCTTTTTTGCGATCTCCAGTATCCTTGCCTGGTGCTATTACGGGATGAGCGCGATCCGCTTTCTCTTTTCATCCAGGATCGCGCCGGTCGTTTATTGCGCGATCTTCTTTGCTTTCCCCTTTCTTGCGCCGATCATTCCGGTCTCGATCGTGTTTGCCGTGTCCGACCTTGCCAACGCCTGTATGGTCTTTCCCAATTTGTTCGCGCTCTTTTGCTTAAGAAAAGAGGTGGATCCGCCGCGGATCGACAAAAAGCGGGGATAAAGTTTACAATTTGTTCATATTTCGGGTCATTTCTGTGGTATAATACCTCCGTAATAGTTGCCAAAGGGGAGTAGCTGTAGCGTCAAACGCTATGGGGTGGATCGTCATCACGGCTATATGCCCGGTCCCCCGGCCGAATCCGGCTTGCAAGACCTTTGTCAAAGTCATCGCTTTGACAAAGGTCTTTTTTTGTGACCCGGGCTTCCCTTTCCGCGTGCCGCAACACGTAGGACCTTCAAAACCCGAAATCGGAGGAACTCTGAAAAATGCTCGTCCCCGTTTTATTGTTTTTGCTCGGCTTTGTTCTGTTGATCAAGGGCGGCGACTGGTTTGTGGACGGCGCGGTGGGGATCGCGCATCGCTTCAAGCTGCCGGAGCTGCTGATCGGCGCGACCGTCGTTTCCATCGGCACCACCCTGCCGGAGGTCATGGTATCCGCGCAGGCGGCGGCGCAGTCCAACGCCGGGATCTCTTACGGAAACGCGATCGGCTCCGTGATCTGCAACACGAGCTTGATCGCGGCGCTGACGATCGCGATCCGTCCCGGAAAAGTCAAACCGAAAACGCTCGTTTTTCCCGTCTGCGCTTTTTTCCTCGCCGCGGCGTTCTACGTGGCGATCGCTTATACCACCGGGTATTTCGACCGGATCAGCGGCATCGTACTGCTTGTGATGTTCGTCGCCTATATGATCGTGACGGTCTGGCAAATGAAACGCCATCCGGACGAGGAGATCGGAGAATCTGACGAGAAAGCCAAAGTTAAGGCGCTCTGGCTTGAGATCGTTTTGCTGATCATCGGCGCCGCCGCCATCGCGCTCGGCGCGAATCTGCTCGTCAACAACGGAACGATCCTCGCGCAAGCCCTCGGCGTGCCGGACAGCGTGATCGGGCTGACCGTGGTCGCGCTCGGCACGAGCCTGCCCGAACTCATCACCGCGATCACGAGCCTGATAAAAGGCCACGGCGCGCTCTCGCTCGGAAACGTGATCGGCGCAAACCTCTTCAATCTCGTGCTGGTCTCCGGCACGGCGATCACCATTTCACCGTTCCGGGTCCCCGCGGAAAAGCTGATCGGCGGGATGAACGCATCCTTGGTCGTCGATATTCCCGTGATGCTCTTTGTAATGGGGCTCTTATGTCTGCCCGCGCTGATCCGCGGAAAACTGTCCCGCGTACAGGGCGTGGGTTTGCTGGTCGTCTATCTCGGCTTCACCGTCTTTCAGTTTTTGTTCTGACAGGCATAAAAAGACCGGGTCGAAGTCATCTCTTCGACCCGGTCTTTTTTTGCGCGTTATAACAATGCTTTTGCCCGTTTCAGAGCGGCTGAAAAGGCGCTCGGGATCGGATAGGCGGAGTTGAGCTCCTCCCCGCTTGCAAAGATCAAATCCGTTTGCATACCGCTCTTTTCCGGGAGCATCGCGGAAAACAGCTCCATACGCCACTCCACGTGGGTAAAAATATGCTTTGCTTTGCCGCAGGCGGTCAGAGCGACGCTTTGGAGATACTCCGGACGCTCTCCCTTGATCGCGTTTGGAAACTCATAGAGCCCGGCAAGCAGTCCGGTCGCCGGCCGTTTTGCGATCGCCACGCGGCCGTCGCGCACCAGAAGATAGACCTCCCGATGCTCCACGCGGCGATCCTTCTTTGCCGACTTTACGGGGATCCGCTCCCACAGATGGTCCCGCCCGGCGACACAAAGGTCTTTTGCCGGACAGTCCTCGCAATGCGGCTTACCGTTCGGCACGCAGACCAGCGCGCCGAGCTCCATCAGACTTTGCGTGAAGGCGCTCTCAAAGCCGTCCGGCATCAGCGGGCGCAGGAGATCCGCGTATTCCGCGCGCAGTTTCACGTCGCCGATATCCCGCGTATCACCGGTCACGCGCGACACGACGCGCAGCACGTTGCCGTCCACCGCGGGGGTCTTCAAGCCGAACGCGATC
>CADBPF010000029.1 GCA_902796545.1 uncultured Ruminococcus sp.
AAGCGTCGGACTTTTTCAACTCTATTCGCCTGCGGCGAGTGATATTGGGCTCCGCCCAGTTCTATTCGCTTCGCGAGTGAGATTGCGCTTCTATGGCGCGCGTTTTTTCGATTTTGAAAAAATTGCGCTGACGGGCTTTCGGAATTTCCGTTTTTCTGTTATAATACCGGAAAACGAATCTGCAAAGGAGAGGCGGTTATGGCAAAAAAGATCGTTGCGGTCAACGCGGGACCGAGAACGGGCTGGAATACGGAAACGCTGATCAACGAAGCGTCAAAGGGCGCGCAAGCCGCGGGCGCGACGGTGGAACGATTCGATCTTTTCCGGCTTCAGCGCTATACCGGGTGCATCTCCTGTTTCGGATGCAAAAAGGAAAAGTTCAAGGGGCATTGCGTTTGCCGCGACGCCCTGACGCCGGTGCTGGACGCCATTCGCGAGTCGGACGGACTGATCGTCGGCTCCCCGAACTATCTTTCGGAGTTGACGGCGTCTTTCCGCGCGCTTTATGAACGGCTGATCTTTCAGAACCTGACCTATAATCTGGAGCATCCCTGCTGCAACGAGCGCCCGATCCCGGTACTGCTGATTATGACCAGCAACGCTCCCGACACGGCGTACCGGGGGCTTCTCCGGGAGTATCGGCAGACGTTGAGCCGTTTTATCGGGCCAACGAAGGTGCTTGTCAGCGGGAACACGCTGCAGCTTGCGGATTATAGCAAAACCGATTGGGAATGGACGATGTTCGATCCGAAAGCAAAGATCAAGCGCCGGGAAACGGTCTTCCCGCAGGAATGCAGACAGGCCTATCGGTTGGGAGAAGAACTGGTAACTTTATAGAGCTTCGCCCCTGCGGGGAAAGGACGGGCAAATGTTCCGACTCAAAAAGGAGAAAACGAGGAAAGAAAAGATGGGATACCACAAAAACTCCATATCCGCCGTATGCTTATCGACGCCGGGAAACACCCGTTTCCCGTCCCGCCGGAGTTTGGGGGCTCAAGCGGTTAGTTTGCTTGTTGCCGTTTGTATTTTGTTTTCTTCGCTTTTGCTTTCTTCTTGCGCTCAGGATCCGCTTGATCCGCAACAAGAGCTAACGCTGGTCCTCGCGTCGGAGCGGCAAAGCGATTACCGCGTGATCCTTTCCGCGGATGCCGACGAGGAGCTTTGCAGGATCGCGGAGGAATTCGTGAGCTATTTTTCCGCGCTGACCGGCGCGACCCTGCCGGTGCTCCGGGACGATGAACCGGAGAGCGCAAAAGAGATCCGCATCGGAAAGACCAACCGTGCGGGCGACGATTTTGATTACGAGATCAATAAAGAAGATACGTTTTGCTATCAAACCTGCGGAGAGTCCCTTTTGCTTACAGGTGCCGGGAATCGCGGCGTCGCCTATGCGGTGTATGCCTTTTTCGAAGACGTTTGCGGCGTGCGCTATTACACGCCGGATTACGAATACGTGCCCGAATTGACGGTACTTTCCTTAAAGGCCCCGTTGGCGGTCGTGAGCGCTCCCGTTTTCACGATCCGCGATCTGGACGGCGCGGGCAGCACGGATCCGAAATGGATGGTGAAAATGCGCTTGAACGGCTTGCAGTCGCTCGGGAGCGAGCGCTTTCGTAAAACGCCGTTTATCGGCGGCGGTTACGGCTACGCCGGTTGGTTCGTGCATACCGTCGCCCAGCTTGCGGAAATGGAAGCGGGTCCGAACGGGTACTGGGATATCCAACCCTGCCTGACGGATGAGACCGTTTATCAGACCGTGCTCAAAAACGTCCGGAACTGGTTGGAGGAAAACCCGGAAGCGAGGCTCGTTTCCATTTCGCAGAACGACGGGGATAAGAATTCCATGTGCCAATGTGAAAGATGCCGTGCCTTCGTCGCCGAACACGGGGACGCGGAAAGCGCGCTGTGGATCTATTTCGTTTCCCGGATCGCTCAAGAACTGAAAGCGGAATACCCGGACGTGCAATTCGAAACGCTTGCCTATACGTTTACCGCGAAAGCGCCGACGGGACTTTCGATCCCGGAAAACACGGCGGTGCGCTTTGCGCCGTTACACGCCTGTATGCGCCACGGGATTTTCACCTGCACGCAGGACGACTCCGTTACGGCCGAGCTGCGTGAAAACCTCGTCGCGTGGAGCGAATTGCTCGGCGGAAACGTCAATATCTGGGATTACGACGCTTTCTTTTCGGAGTATTGGTCGCCGAACGTGAATTTTTCGCATTTGCGGGAAAACCTCGATTCCTACGCGGATTTGGGCGTTTCGGGCGTTTTCGTGCAGGGCGACGGCAGCGCGAGCAACGGCTTTTCCGAGCTGCGCGCGTATCTGGACGCCAAGCTGATCTGGAACCCCAAAATGGAGGACGAGGAGTTTTTCAGTCTGATGCGTGATTTCTGCGAGGGCTATTACGGGACCGGCACCTCGGGGCCTTTGATGCGTTATATGGATCTGATCGACGAAAAGACCCGGGATACGCACTATACCGTTTACGCCCACGCGACGATCGATTATCTGCCCTGCGACGTGATCGAATACGACAACGGCGAAAAGAGGCTGGATATGAGTTTTATCAACAGTCTTCAGTCTTGCTTCAACAAGGCGGAAACGGAGGTAAGTGATCCCGAACAGCTTCTCCGGTTGAAAAAAGCGCGCCTGCAGCTGCAGTATTACGAGCTCATTTGCTATCATTACATGGTGGATACCTGTGGGAATCAGTCCTACGTTTCCGCGCGCAATCAATTGGGGAGCAGATTATATACAGACGCCCGCGAACTCGGGATCAGTCAGTTGATGGAGGGGTATCCGCTTTCCAAAACCACGACGGAAACCTGGCGGCATCCCCTGAAATGGTATCAAGAAACCTGGTAATACTACTCGGATCATCAAACAGGAGGAAGATATGCTTACTTTGAGTCAAAACGGACGAAGCGACTATCGGATCGTCATACCAAAAGCGGCGGACGAAGAGGTGCGGAAGATGGCGGAGGAATTATCCGCCTACCTTGCCCGGATCACCGGCTGCACGCTTCCGATCGTGTCCGACGATACGCCGGAACGGGAAGAGGAGATCCTGATCGGCGCGACCTCGCGAGAGGGAAGCGATACGGATCTTTCGGGATATTGTGAAGAGACTTATCTGTATCGGAGCGTCGGTAAAAAAGTGGTGCTGACCGGGGTCGGCTTTCGCGGCGTCGCCTATGCGGTCTATGCTTTTTTGGAAGAGGTCTGCGGCGTGCGCTATTACACGCCGGGATACGAATACGTTCCCGAAATCCCCGTCTTGGAATTGGCGGAGGACCTGTTCCGAGTCTCTTCTCCGGGCTTCTCGTTTCGCGATCTGAACGGCGCGGGCAGCGCCGATCCGAAGTGGATGGTGAAAATGAGGATCAACGGCTTGCAGTCGCTCGGGAGCGAACGATTCCACAAGACGCCGTTTGTCGGCGGCGGTTACGGCTACGCCGGTTGGTTCGTACATACCATCGCCCAGCTTGCCGAAATGGAGAAAGGTCCGAAAGGGTTTTGGGATATCCAGCCTTGTCTGATGGATGAGACCGTTTATCAGACCGTGCTCAAAAACGTGAGAAAATGGCTGGACGCAAGCCCCAACGCCAGACTCGTTTCCATTTCGCAGAACGACGGAGATAAAAACTCCATGTGTCAATGCGAAAAATGCCGTGCCTTCGTGAAGGAGCACGGAGACGCGGAAAGCGCGCTGTGGATCTATTTCGTTTCCCGGATCGCCCAAGAACTGGGATCGGAATATCCGGGCGTGCAATTCGATACGCTTTCCTATACCTTTACCCGGAAAGCGCCGACCGGGCTTACCATTCCGAAAAACGTGGTGGTGCGCATCGCGCCCCTGCGCGCGTGTTTTCGCCACGGCGTGATGAGCTGCCAAAACGACCAGGGCCTTGCCTCGGAAATGCGCGAAAACCTTGCCGCGTGGCGCGAGCTTCTCCAAGGGAATCTGCACGTTTGGGAATACGACGCGTTCTTTTCGGAATATTGGTCGCCGAACGTGAATTTTTCGCATTTGCGGGAAAACTTGCGCACCTATTCCGACCTCGGCGTCACGGGGATGTTCGTGCAGGGCGACGAGACCGGGAGCAACGGTTTTTCCGAATTGCGCACTTATCTGGACGCCAAGCTGATCTGGAATCCTAAAATGGAGGATGAAGAATTCTTTAGTCTGATGCGTGATTTCTGCGAGGGCTACTACGGGAAGGGCACTTCCGGTCCCTTGATGCGCTATATGGATCTGATCGACGAAAAGACCCGGGATTCGCATTATACCATTTACGCACACGCGGCAAAGGATTATCTGCCCTGCGACGTGATCGAACGCGAAAACGGCGAAAAGACGCTGGATATGAGCTTTATCCGGAAGCTCAAGGAATGTTTCGACGAAGCGGAAAACGGGGTGAGCGATCCCGACCAGCTTCTCCACTTGAAAAAAGCGCGCTTGCAGGTGAGGTATTACGAACTCGTTTGCTATCATTACATGGTGGATACCTGTGAAAACCAGTCCTACGTTCCCGCGCGCAATCAACTGGGAAGCGAGCTCTTCACGGACGCGCAAAAACTCGGGATCATTCAGGTGATGGAAGGATACTGGCTTTCCAAAACCACCACGGAAACCTGGCGGCACCCGCTGACCTGGTGGAAAAAGACTTCCTGAATCCGATCCGCCAGATCGCGACGAATCAGTAAGGGAGGGGCCGATGTTGCGACTCAACAAGGAAAAAGCCAAGGAAAAGAAGATCGGATCCTTTTCCGTTTTGACGCTGCGTTTGTCCGGGATGCGGTTTGCGACGGAGTACGAGATCGTATCCGAGGGCCCAAACGCCGAGTGCTCGCGCTACGCGATCCGCTTCGGGGATCACACGGATCCGCGCATTTTGGAAATGCGCGCCGTATGCGATACTCTTCGCGTGCTGGAGCTCATGGATCGCTGCAAGCTTCTCTCGTGGGACGGCTTTTGCGGCGCGCACCCGAAAGGCGTGCTCGACGGCACGATGTTTTCGCTTTCCGCCGTCGTCAACGATCATCAAAAGATCCGCGCGAGCGGATCGCAGAATTTTCCGAAGCATTTTCGGGAGCTGACCGACGGGATCGAGGAGATCTTACAGGGCGGCGCCGGATCGAAATGAAGATCAGTCCGACCGGTCCGAACGAAAAACCGGCGCGGACCGAACGTGATCCATACCAAAGCCCGACGCGGTGCGTCGGGCTTTCTTTTACGGCAAAACAGCGCGTCTTTCGTTGCAATGCGACGTTTTGCGTGCTATAATTTGACTGCCGGTTATGGAAACGGGTGAAACTCCCGTACGGGCCCGCCGCCGTGAGGCGCATACCGGGTCTTCATTACCCGAACGCCGCAGTTCGGAAACAAGCCATTGGGATCATCCTGAGAAGGCATGAAGACCGCGCCGAGTCGAAATACTTGCCGGCAGAAAAACACTTCCCGGATCGCTGCGAGCGCCGGCGGGGAAGTCATCAAAAAACGCAAAGGAGTATGCTATGAAAAACCGATTCTTACGCAGATTGGTTTTGTGCGTCCTTTGCCTGATGCTGTTTGCGGCAACGGCATTTTTGGCAGTGGGCTGCGGCAAAACCGAAACTCCGGCTCCGCAGGACAAGCCTGCCGCGCCGGTCGAACCCGCGGAGCAGAGCGACGCTTCGCAAAAGGAGGCGAAACACGCCTTTCAGTTTATCGTGACCAAGTCCGACGGAACGGAAAAGACCTTCGAGATCAAAACCGACCGGGAGACCGTGGGCGCGGCGCTGCTCGACGAAGGACTGATCGCCGGCGACGACAGCGAATTCGGTCTCTACGTCAAAACGGTGGACGGCGAAACGCTGGACTACGACACCGACGGGATGTATTGGGCGTTTTTCGTCAACGGCGAATACGCCATGAGCGGCGTGGATTCCACCGCGATCGAAGAAGGCGCGACCTATTCCTTCGCGGCGACCAAGGGGTAAGCCTTGAAACTGCGCATCAAAGAGCTCGCCGTTTTTGCGACTTTGGGTGCGCTCATGTTCGTGTCGAAGCTCTTGCTCGAGTTTCTGCCAAACGTGCACCTGATCGGAGTATTCATCGTGGCGTTCACGGTGGTGTACCGCTATAAAGCTCTGTATCCGATCTATATTTTCGTCTTCCTCGTCGGGCTTTACAACGGCTTTTCGATCTGGTGGATCCCGTATCTGTATCTCTGGGCGATCCTCTGGGGGGCGGTCATGCTCTTGCCGAAGCGCATGAGCGTGAAGACAAGCGTGATCGTTTACGCGCTTGTCTGCGGACTGCACGGCTTGTGCTACGGCACTCTGTACGCGCCGGCGCAGGCGCTGTTGTTCGGCTATGATCTGAACATGACGCTTGCCTGGATCGCAGCGGGTTTCCCCTGGGATCTGATCCACGGGGCGTCGAACCTCGTCGGCGGACTGCTCATCGTGCCGCTGATCACGCTGATCCGGAAATTAGAGCGCACGAACGCCAAAAACGCTTCCTTGAACGAGCCGCGTTGAATCGCAAAAAGAAAAACGGACGAATTTTCGTCCGTTTTTCTTTTTCTTTTGAAAAAACACTTGACAAACAAAAAATGATTTGATAAAATTTAATTGCACAAAATCAAATTAAGAAACGGGAGGAAATCAAAATGTCGATCTATGATTACAAAGTTCAAAAACGCGGGGGAGAGCTCTTGGATCTTGCCGAGCTGAAGGGCAAAGTGCTGCTTGTCGTGAACACTGCGACCGGCTGCGGCTTTACTCCGCAGTACGAGGGTCTGGAAAAGCTCTACGAAGCCCATCACGAACAGGGGCTTGAGATCCTGGATTTTCCCTGCAACCAGTTTGCCAACCAGGCGCCGGAGAACGACGAAGAGATCCACGAATTCTGCACCTTCAAGTACAAGACGCAGTTCGACCAGTTGAAAAAAGTGGACGTGAACGGTGAAAACGAGGAGCCGCTTTTCGCTTTTTTGAAATCCGCCTCTCCGGAAGAAGAGGTGACCGGATTCAAGAACAAGGCGATCATGAAATCGGTGGAAAAGATCAGTAAAAGCACACAGAAAGCGGGCGATATCCGTTGGAATTTCACGAAATTCCTTGTGGATCGCGACGGAAACGTGGTCAAACGCTACGCGCCCACGACCAAACCCGAAGCGATCGAAGCCGATCTTGAGGCGCTACTGTGAGCGACGCTTACGACGCCTTGAAGCTGGAAAACCAGATTTGTTTTCCGCTTTATCTCTGCGCAAAGGAGATCGTGAACCGCTACACGCCTTATTTGAAAGAACTGGATCTCACCTACACGCAATACGTCGTGATGATGTACTTGTGGGAGCGGGGCGAATCCAATCTGCGCACGCTCGGGCGCGCACTGCTTTTGGATTCCGGCACGCTCACGCCGCTTTTGAAAAAGCTGGAGCAAAAGGGCTACGTGTTCAGACGGCGCTCTTCGGAAGACGAGCGCAGTCTGATCGTGACTCTGACAAGTCAGGGGGATGCCTTAAAGACGCGTGCGCTCAAGATCCCGGAGCAGATGCGCAAGTGCCTGGATCTCGATCCCGCGGACGCGGCGCAGCTTTACGCGCTCGTTTACAAAACGCTTGGGATCCTCGTGCGCGGGAAAGGTGAGGGTGCGTGAGCGATTCTTTGGAGTTTGAGCCGTACAGCGATCAGGCGCTTTTGCGGATAGTGCCCGAGCTTGCGCGTTATCCGTACCGTTCCTCGAGTATGAGCGCGGGCTATTTCTTCATGTGGCACACCGACGGCGAGATCGCCTTTTGCGTGCAAAACGACACGTTTTGCGTGCGCCAGACGCTCAACGGGCAGGTTTCCTTTTCCTATCCCTGCGGGCGCGACGAGGCGGGGATGCTCGAACGCCTGATCGACTACGTGAAGGAGCGGGATCTGCCGCTGCGCTTTTTCGACGTGACGCCGGAATTGCTGGAGCGGATCCGGCAAAATCCCGCGCTGCAGCCGATGCGCTTTGCTTACGAGCGCAGATGGAGCGACTATCTGTACGAATGCGAGGCGGTGATCGGGTTTCGCGGCAAAGCCTTTTCCGGTCAGCGCAATCACATCAACCGTTTCAAGGCGCTTTACGGAGAACCGGAGATCCGCTTTTTGGACTCGTCGGACGTGCCCGCGATCCTAAAGTTTTTGGACCGTTATCAGGCAGAGCATACCGACGCGCGCGCTCTGGAAACCGAAGAACTCGAGCACACGCGCAGATTGATCGGCGCGTTTGAGGCGCTCCGGTTTTATTGCGCGGGACTGTTCACAGGCGGAGAGCTTTGCGCGTTTTCGATCGGAGAACTCGTCGGCGACACCTTGATGATCCACGTGGAAAAGGCGCTCAAAACCTATCCCGGCGCCTATCCGACCATGTATCAGGGCTTCGCGCGCCTGATGCGCGCCCGCCTCGGCGACCGGCTCGTTTACCTCAACCGCGAGGACGACGCGGGAGATTTGGGCCTGCGCACCTCGAAGATGCAGTATCATCCGGTCAAGCTGATCGATAAGTATCTCGTGCACGCGTTTTCGCCCGCGGCGCGTATCAATGAGTTTCCGACGCTTGCCGGAGAGGGCGTGGTGCTGGACGAATTGCGCGAGACGGACCGGAGCGCGTATTTTGCCTTGAACACCGACTGCGAAAACAACCGTTTCTGGGGCTACGATTACAAAGAAGACCCGGGACTTGTCTTTCCGGTGAATGAAGACACCTTTTACGAGAGCGCGCGGTACGATACGGCGTGCGGCGATTCGATCAATTTCGCGATCCGCGAGCGTGCGGGCGGAGAGCTGATCGGGGAAGCGATCCTGTGGAATTTCACGAGTACGGGCGCCGCTGAACTCGGGTGCCGGATCGCGCGCGAGCATCAGCACAAGGGCCTCGGCCGCGCGGCGTTTGCCGCCGCCGCGGACTTTGCCGAACGGACCTTGGGTTTGCGCTTATGCGCCAAGTGCTTTTCGGAAAACGAGCCCTCGCGCAAAATGATCCTGTCCTGCGGCTTTCACGAAATCAGACGCGATCAGACCTATCTCTATTTTGCCCGATAGAAAACCGCAAATCAAAACCGCCCTGCCGTTCGGTAGGGCGGTTTTATTATCTATACTATTGCTTACACCAATTCTGTTTAATCAAGGAATATCGAGTCTTGCTTTTATTTTTCGTGTGTATTTGCATCCCGTTTTATTATAGTTTTCACAACCAAAAAAGCTTCCAAAAGGTCCGGATTTCTTCAATAATCGTCCACCGCAGACCGGACACTCAAATTGCTCATGCTTTAGCAGGTCGCTATAACGCACTTTTAACTCTTGAGCGAAAATAGATTCTTTGTCCTTGATTGTGAGAAAATATGTCTTGATTCTCGCTCTTGTTAAAGCTACATAGTAAAGTCTTCTTTCTTCAGCAAAAGGATAATCTTCACTATTATCAAGAAGCAGATTCAGTATTGGATCGTCCTGTATTCTACTTGGAAATCCCATGCGCGAATTCTTATTGTTAATAATAAACACATAGTCCGCTTGCAGTCCCTTTGATTTATGCGCTGTCAGAAAAATCATTTGAAGGTCCGGTCGTTTTCTGTATTTGACATCAACAAAACCGCTGATGTTGTTGTATTGACAGTCAAACAGACTGCTTTCCTTTAGCATATCCACATCAAAGGAGTAGCGTCCTATGAAATAGACCGTTGCATTTTTCGGAAGATCTTCAACCTTTGCTGACATAAACTCAACAGCATACTTCTCGTTGTAGCCGCTTATTTCACCCATTGAAAATCGCATATCGGAAGATATCCCAGAAATGTTCTTTTTTATTTGTGCTGGGTTTTGCATTATGAAACTACTGCTAATCTCTATAAGCGACTTTGTGAATCTATAGGTTGTTTCAATTCTACTTATAGTGGTTGGACCCCAATACTTTTCGAAATTGAGGATATAGCTTATATCGCTTCCCGCAAAGCGATATATGCTTTGCCAGTCATCACCGACACAAAATAAGTCAAAATACCTTGAGTTTCTTAATGCTTCGAGCAAGGAGAATCTTGCTTTGGAGATATCCTGATACTCATCGACGATCACATACGAGAACGGGTTTGTTACTTTTCCTGATTTGACATATTCCGTCGCAACGTTGATCATATCGTTGAAGTCAATTTCACCGGTTGCCTTCAGTTGGTATTCGTAAGCATTGAATAATGGCTCGATAAGATAAACGAAGTTCAGGTATTGTGCGGAATTCGGAGATTTTGAAGCAATGGTACGGAAACTCTCAATGTTGTAATTATTGCTCTTAATCAGATTTACAACCGTTTCAAAGAGTTCAATTAGTCCATCGAGAATGCTATTATTCTCTTTCGACACAATCGACCAAAGTTCTTCAGACGACTTTGGAGATAAAACGACGCCGCGCTCTTTCAAATGCTTTTCAAGGTTGGCAAGAAGGGTTCCGTCGAATTTCTCATATGAGTAGCACTCAATAAGTACCGTTTTATTTTCATTGTGGAGCTCACGTTTCCACTCCATAGATTCGCGGTAGGTCTCGGTTGCGCTCTTTCCATTTCTCCCTGAAAACCAAGATGGCACCTCACCGTTTTGGTTAATGCCGAAGTGTACAATATAAATATCATAATCTGGCAGATAAAAATCAGGGTGATATTGACTATACTCTGACGTTCTTGTATCCGCCTTATATTCGGCTTCGTATATGTATTTTACACCGTTTTGAAACAGATAGTTTGCTATGTCCATTTCGCCATAGCTTTTAACGGATTCATTTTGAATTGTAACAGGAGGATTTAGTTGAAGATACTCTCTATATTCTTTTTCATTCGCAAACTCAAATTCCGATTTAGTCGGGACTCTATTGTAGAGCAAATAAGAACTCAGAGCCTGAAGATAGCTGGGATTTTTCATCAAATCTTGCAGTTTATCACGAATGAAAGAACCGAGATTGATTTGGGATATTTTCGGTTTTCTGCCATCGGCTTTAGAAATTATGCTTAACCCGAGTTTGTGAAACGTTGAGGCAGCTATTTTGCATCCCGTTTCCTTTGCTATTCTTTTACTCATTTCGGAAGCGGAAGCGTTAGTAAACGAGAGGACAAGAATATTCTCTGGTTTATATTTGCCTGATTTCAACAGGTATTTAATCTTGCCCACAACCGTAGTAGTCTTACCTGTACCTGCTCCGGCAATGATCAGGTGATTATGTGCCTCCTTAATGATGGCAAGCATTTGTTGTCGATCAAGTTTTCTTCCCTCAACCTCACCGATTAAAGCATAGGCGGCGTTGATTTGTGAATTAGCAATGTTATTGTTGTGTTGTTCGAGGGTAGAACGGAGGGCCTCGGGTAAGGAGCGAGCGACTGCCACCTTGTCTTTCAACTCATAGAAAGA
This sequence comes from uncultured Ruminococcus sp., assembly GCA_902796545.1. Lineage (GTDB taxonomy): Bacteria > Bacillota > Clostridia > Oscillospirales > SIG627 > RUG14179. The sequence continues at coordinate 11,414 of CADBPF010000029.1, forward strand.
ATGAGCTTTACGGATTTTCTTTAATGTCAAATCCGATACGGAACGGATAAGCTCACCATACTTTTGATTCCAAATGTCAAAGAGCCCAACATCAACATATTCGGTTTTGTTTGAAGTAAATGAATATGCCTCATTGATGGCATCAGAAAACTTGGCAAGCAGGTCATCGCATTTACGGTTCTGCTTTTCTATCTTTTTTTGATTAAAATTCCGAATACTCAAAAAAATGCTCATATGCCGACATTATTAAGCTTGGACTATTTATCACAAAACTAGAATTGCCAAAGGTTAACGGACGAAACTATTTATAAAGCATCGATATAGTAGATTTGTTGTAATTCAGAAACAGCGGCCGGATCTTTCTTTTTTGCAGGTCTCGATCTTGCCGCAGCGGTAGCACAGCTCGTTGTCGCAGGCGCCGTCCGAATCGAAGCAGGAGCGGATATTGTTCACGGTGGTCAGCGCGATCTGATCGAGCGCCTCTTCGGTCAGAAACGCCTGATGCGAGGTCACGATCACGTTCGGCATGGAAATGAGCCGCGAGAGCAACTCGTCGTCCATGATATGGCCGGAGCGATCCTCAAAGAAAACGTCGGCTTCTTCCTCGTACACGTCTAAACACGCCGCGCCGATCTTGCGATCCTTGATGCCTTGCAGCAGCGCCTCCGCGTCGATCAGCGCCCCGCGCGAGGTGTTGACGAGCACCACGCCTTTTTTCATTCTGGAGATCGCGTTTTGATCGATCAGATGGCGGGTTTCGTCGGTCAGCGGACAATGCAGGGAGATCACGTCGGCACGCTCGAAGAGCTTTTCAAGCGACACGTATTCAAAGCCGGTGCCGTCCGCGGGGAATTTGTCGTAGGCGATCACGCGCATCCCGAAGCCGCGGCAGATCTCGCCGAAGATCCTGCCGATCTTGCCGGTGCCGATCACGCCCGCCGTTTTGCCGTGAAGGTCGAAACCGGTTAGCCCGTTCAAGGAAAAATTGAATTCGCGGGTGCGATTATACGCCTTGTGGATGCGCCTGATCGAGGTGAGCAGCAGCGCCATCGCGTGCTCCGCGACCGAATGCGGCGAATACGCCGGAACGTGGACCACGTGGATCTTGCCGTAGGCGGCGCGCACGTCCACGTTGTTGTAGCCGGCGCTTCTGAGCGCGATCAGTTTCACGCCGAGCAGGCGGAGCTTGTCGAGCACCTCGGCGTTTGCGTCGTCGTTGACGAAAATGCAGACCGCGTCGCACCCTTCTGCCAGGGACGCGGTGTTTGCGTCCAGACGCGTTTCCAAAAATTTGAAGGCAACGTCGTGCTGGGCGCCGTACTTTTCAAACGACGGGATATCGTACGGTTTCGTATCGTAAAACGCGACCCGGATCATACTTTTTTCCTTTTTTATTCGGGTTTACCTGTCGCCGCGGCAGGGCGCGGCGAAAAACGCGGGAACGTCTAAAACGAGATCTTTATTCTCGCCTTGTACGGGCACAAAGCCGATCGAGCGCGCGATCTGCTCCAAGCGCTCCGTTTTCGGCTCGAAGAACGCTTTCTTGACGCCGGTCAGATCCAGCGTGTTGACGATCGCGCGGATGCCGAGATCGAGGGAAGCGTCCTCGCAGTCCGGAAAGGTGATCACGCGCGTGATGCGCGCCTGATCCTTGACAAAGGCAAAGAGCAAAAAAGCGTGCAGGATCTTTTCGTCGCTCACGGTGTATAAGAGTTCGGTCTCCGACGCGTCCAAACCGATGGAGGCGAGCAGAGTTTCGCGATCATTCAGATCGCGGATCGGTTTTGCCTGGATCATATTCTTCCCTCAAAACGATAAAATGTGTTTGACTTCCGTGCCGTTTAATTCGCGGATCTCGCCGGGGCGCAGATCGCCCAACGTCAATTCTCCGACGCCGATGCGGATCAGACGCTTGACGGAAAGATCGCACTTTTCGCACATTTTGCGGATCTGCCGGTTGCGGCCCTCGTGCAGTACGAAGCGCAGCATCCCCGGAAAGGCGCTCGGCGCGCTCACGTCCACGGGGCGGATGCGATAGCCGTCCAAGACCATCGGCGCGCGCAGTTTTTCCACGTCGCGCGCGGTCGGCTCGGGTGAAACCTTTACCAGATAGATCTTTTCCGCGGCGGTGGACGGATGCGTCAGGCGGTTGATCGCCTCGCCGTCGTTGGTCAGAATCAAAAGCCCTTCGCTGTCGAGGTCGAGTCTGCCTACCGGCAAAACGGGCACGGGAAGCCCGGTCTCCCGCAGCAGATCGGCGATACAGCGGCGGCCTTTTTCGTCGTGCATCGTGCAGACGACCCCGCGCGGTTTATACAGCAAAAAATAGCGTTTTTTGTCCGGAGATTCCACGAGCTTTCCGCGATAAGTCACGGTCTGCTTTGCCGGATCGACCTTCTCCCCGATCTCTGCGGGTCTGCCGTCGATCAGGATCCGGCCCGCGGCGATCTCTTCTTCCGCTTTGCGTCGGGAGAGAATGCCGGATTCGCTCAATAGTTTTTGGATTCTGATTTTTTCCATCCGAAAAATTGCAAGATCCTTTCCCAAAAGGTCGGCGGGATCTCTTCCTCCACCGTGGTTTGATAATACAGATCCGTTTGCGCGATCAAAGCGCCGTTTGCGCAGATCAGCGCCCGCCCCGCGCGCATCGGCAGGGAATACACGGAATTCGCGCCGTTTTGAGATTGATCGAGCCCCGTGATCGGCGCGTAGGCGAAATGGGGCAATTCGTATTGCACCGTCGTCTGCGTGCCCTCGCGCACAAGGCAGACAAGCGGCTCGGGGTTGGTCACGCAAACCGTGCTTTGCACGCCGCCCACGACGGGGATCGAAAGCTCGATCGACCCTTTTTCGATCAGCGTTTGCTCGGAATACTGCGAAAAGCCGTATTCAAACAGCTCGACGTGGTCGTTCCAGTCGTCCGGCGCGTTCAAGGTCACGCAGATAAGCCTTGCGCCGCCGCGCTCCGAGGCGCTTACGAGGCATCTGCCCGCGGCGCGGGTAAAACCGGTTTTGCCGCCGATACAATCGGGATAGGAGTTGAGCAGGCGATTATGATTTCGGAAATAATGCACGTCCGCGCCGGGGTCGATCGGATCCGTCTTGTGGGTGCGGGTAGCGATCACGGAAACGAAAAACCCGTTTTCCAGAGCCGCGCGCATCAAAGAAGCCAGATCGCGCGCGGTACTGTAATGCCCGTCGTCGGGAAGCCCGTGGGGGTTCTGGAAGCGGGTGTCGGCAAGTCCGAGGGCAAGCGCCTTGGCGTTCATCTCTTCCACGAACGCTTCGACCGATCCGCTTGCGTGGATCGCAAGAGCGAGCGCCGCGTCGTTTGCGCTTTGCAATAACAGCGCGTAGATCAGATCCCGTACAAGGATCTGTTCGTCGGCGTAGAGATAAGCGGAGGAGCCCTCGACGCCGACCGCTTCGGCGGGCACGCGCACCACGTCGGAAACCGCGCAGAGCTCCAACGCGCAAAGCGCGGTCATGATCTTGGTGGTGCTTGCCATTGAAAGACGCTCGTCCGCGTTTTTTTCCGATAAGACAAAACCGTCTTTTGCGTCGATGAGGATCGCGCTTTGCGCGCTGACCTGCGGAGGGGAAAGCGCAAACGCGCAAAACGCGCCGGATAAAACGATCAGCGCGAAGACCAAAGAAAAAATGCGTTTCATAAGCGCGGTACTCCGGATATCGGGAATACTGATGCTTATGCAGATCGCTTTCGAACTATGTCAGAACAAGGTCGCGGTGCCGATCGTCTCGTAGCAATCCGCGTATTCGATTTGGATCGCGTCCGCCCGCGCGCGCACCAGCTCGGCAAAGCGGTCTTCGTATAGACCGTTTACGTGCGTGCCGTTTGCCTCGTCGTAACCGGACAAAAGATAGAGCCGGTTTTCCTCGGTGACTTCTTTGCCGATCGGAAGCTTTAACAGGATATAATACCCGTCGTTGTCCAAAACGGGCTCGGAATATTCGTGGTCGGCAAGCGTGTCGAGCGCCTCCGAGAGCGCTTCGGAGCACTCGCTTTTTAAGCGCAGATAGCCGTTTTTATAGTCGAACATCGTCATATCGTCGGACGCGGAAAAGGCGACTTTCCAAAAATCCTCGCCCGATACCAGGCGTTCGTAGGCGGACTCGATTGCGGCCTGCGTCGCGGGGTGCGTGTTCGTGCCCTCGCCGGATTTGAAATCCAGATAGATCTGCGCGTAGCAGTAGTAGTTTTCGGTGATATACGCGGCAAGAGCGTCCTCATCGACGTTCAGTTCGCCGCCCGAGGCGACGAGCGTCTGATAAACTTTTTCGTAAAGCGCGTTGTCCTCTTTGGACTTGTAATACAGATCCTCGGTGAGATAATAGCCCTCCAACAGTTCGGCGTAAAGCTGATCGCCGTAGTCGTTTTTGAGGGACGCGATCTCGGCTTTCACCGCGTCTTTTTCCTCGCTTGTCAGACTGATGCCGTGCTCGCGCGCGAGGAACGTGACCGCGTAGCATTGCTTAAGGTAATCGAGCGTCGTTTCCTTGAGCGTCGCTTCCAGCTCCGGATGACGGGAAAAATAGGCGCTGTCCCCGGCGTCCAGATCCGTTTTTGCGTTGAGATAGAAATGCCGGTATTCGGCAAATCCGACGCTCTCGCCGTCGAGCTTCACGATCCACTCCGGCGTCGTTTCTTTGCCGTCGATCACAAGATAGCCGGACTCGATCTTATTCTGCGCGCAGGCGGAAAATAAAATCGCAAGTGCGAGCGGGATCAGGATCAAAGAAAGGGAACGGAAAATGCGTTTCATACGGTTTACCTTTCGTTTCCGGTCGTCAGACGGTCATGGAATTCTGAAAAGTCCAGCGTGGCAAAATAATCTTCCGGCGTCTCCGCGCGGCGGATCAGTTTGACCGATCCGTCCTTTTCCAAAAGCAGTTCCGCGCTGCGCAATTTGCCGTTGTAGTTATAGCCCATGGAATGTCCGTGAGCGCCGGCGTCGTGGATGAAGAGATAGTCGCCGACGCGGATCTTCGGCAAAAGCCGGTCGATCGCGAATTTGTCGTTGTTTTCACAAAGTCCGCCGGTCACGTCGTAGAGATGGTCGCAGGGCTGATCCTCCTTGCCGAGCACGGTGATATGGTGATAGGCGCCGTACATGGCGGGGCGCATCAGGTTCGCCGCGCAGGCGTCCAGACCCACGTAGTGCTTGTAGATGTCTTTTTCGTGCAGTACCTTTGAGATCAGCGCGCCGTAGGGGGCGAGCATAAATCTGCCGAGCTCGGTGTAAAGCGCCACGTCGTCCATCTTTTCCGGAACGAGCACGCGCTCGTAAACCGCCCGGACGCCCTCGCCGATGCGCTCGATATTGCAGGGCTTCTCGTCGGGCTTGTAGTTGACGCCGATCCCGCCGGATAGGTTGATAAAAGCGATATGCGCACCCGTGCGCTTGTGGACCTTGACCGCAAGCGAGAACAAAATCTCGGCAAGACGGGGATAATACTCGTCGCCGGTAGTGTTGGACGCTAAAAACGCGTGCAGGCCGAAATGCTTTACGCCGAGCGCGAGCAGTTTTTCGACCGCTCGATAGATCTGCGCCTCGGTCATGCCGTATTTCGCCTCGCCCGGGTGATCCATGATATGGTTTTCCAAAGCGAAGATCCCGCCCGGATTGAAGCGCAGACAAACGGTATCCGGCATCGAAAACAATCTGGCGGCGAAATCGATCAGATTATAATCGTCGAAATTGAGATAGGCGCCGAGCGCGTGTGCGAGCTGAAAATCTTTTTTCGGCGTGACGTTGGAGGAAAACATGAGATCGTGCCCGGACAGACCGACCGCGTTTGCGAGCATCAATTCCGTATCCGACGAGCAGTCCGCGCCGCAGCCTTCTTCTTTCAGGATCTGCAAAAGATAGGGGTTCGGCGTGGCTTTGACGGCAAAGTATTCTTTATAGCCCGCGTTCCAGGCGAAGGCTTTTTTCAAAGCGCGCGCGTTTTTGCGGATACCGTTTTCATCGTAGAGATAAAACGGCGTCGGATATTGCTGGGCGATCTTGCGGACTTGTTCCAAAGTCACAAAAGGCGTTTTTTTCATCTGGTTTCGAAGCGTCTCCGTATTCGGTTATCGTTTTCTTTCAGTTTAACCGTTTTTGATTGATTTGTCAACGATTATCCCGAAAACCGGCTGCTTTCTGACACGCGGAAACCGTTTTGCGAAACAGACGGAAAATCCCCGCGTCCCTCTTGCAAATCCGTGTAAAAAGTGGTACACTATTTTCAATTTAGAATCATAGATCGTAAAAACGAGTGAAAGTAAGGAGTTCGAGCAGAGTCAATGGAAGCCTTGGATCAGATCTTGAACGCGGAGCGCGAGGCGCAAACGATCCGGGAACAGGCGCGTAAAGACGCAAAACGGATCCTGGACGACGCCGCGAAAAGCGGCGCGCGCCTGATCGCGGAAGCGGAAGCGGAAGCCGAACGCGAGATGCGGAAAATGCGTCAGGCCTTCGATCAGGAGCTCAAAGACGCGCACAGAGACGCTTTGGGCGCGGGCGAACTCAAAAGCCTTGCTTTGCAGCAGGGCGCGGAAGAACGGGAGCAAAAAGCCGTTGCCGCGTTATTAGAGGAATTGACCGCCGTCGATTGACCGCGGATCGTGATTTGGAGTAAAGGAACCAGTCGGCATGATCGCAAAAATGAAACGTCTGTTCCTCGTGGTGGAGGACCGGAAGACCGCCGGGCTCATTTCCGAGCTTGGCTTTTTGCGTATCGTGGAATTGTCCGATTTGAAGGATTCGGAGTTGGTCAAAGAATACGACGGGTTTTTATCCGTGCATCATCTGAACCGGCAGATCGCGCAATTGGAAGAGCAAAAGGCGCTTTTGGACGAGGCGCTGACAATTGCGCAGCCGTATCGCACCGAGAAAAAGGGTCTGTTTACCCCGCCGAAGGAACTTGACCGCGCGCAATTCGAAGCGCTCGGCGACCGGTTGGAGGAGGCGTTGGAGAGGGCGCACGTGCTCTCGGAGTTATCCGCGCGTCTGGAACAAAACGAAAAAACGCAAACGGAATTGGAAGCGCTGATCGCGTCCTACAAGCCCTGGGAAGCCTTGGAAACGCCTCTGAATCTGAAAGAAACGGCGACCTGTCTGTTCCAGCTTGCCGTTTTGCCCGCCCGCTTTGACGAAACGCAGTTTCTGACTGTCCTTGCCGACGCCGGCGCGCATTGCGTGCCCGTGTCCGGAGATGCGGAGCACCGGTATTTCCAGGTGATCTATCACAAGGCGGATCGCGAAAAAATGCGTGCGATCCTCGCGGGCTTTCAGGTCACGCAACCGCGCTTTCCCGAGGTATCCGGCCGCGCCGGCGATCTGATCGCCGCGTCGCAGGATCAGCTCGATACCCTGAAGCGGGAACGCGAACAGTTGAAAGACGCGGTCATTTCCGGCGCGCGCGACGCGCAGACCTGGGAATTCTGCGCGGATTATCTGGACGCGAAGATCGGCTTATGCCGGGCGCGCGAGGAGCTTTTGTATTCCGAAACCTGCGCCTTTCTGAAAGGCTATCTCAAAGAAAAGGATCTTGCGCGGTTTGAGCGCGCGGTGGCGGACCTGCCCGTCTCCTACGAATACGAGGAGATCGGCGCGGACGAGCAAGCGCCCGTCGCTTTGGAAAACCCCAAGCTCTTCAAACCTTTTGAATCGGTTATCGCGCTGTATTCGTATCCGTCCTATCACGGATACGATCCTACGATCGTGATGAGTCTGTTTTACTTCGTGCTGTTCGGCATGATGCTCGCGGACGTGGTGTACGGCTTCTTGATGACCGTTTGCTGTCTTATGTATCTCAAACTGGCGCGGCCGCGCGGCGCGCTGTACTGGAATATGCAGCTCTTTGCCATTTGCGGGGTCAGTATGATGATCTGCGGCGCGCTTTTCGGCGGCATCGCCGGGGATTTCCCGAGCGTGTTTTCGCAAAGAATGCTCGGCGGCGGCGCGATCGAAACGGCGCTGGTGGTCAACCCCGTGACCGATCCGATGACGTTTTTGTACCTGTCCGTCGGTTTCGGCGCGATCCATCTGATCTGCGGCATGGGCGTGAAGTTCTATATGCTTTGCCGGAAGCGCCGCGTGTTCGACGCGATCTGCGATATCGGGATGTGGTATCTCGTGTTCGGCGGTCTGATCGCGCTTTTGCTCGGCGCAGGCGACGTCGGGAAGTGGATCCTGATCGCGGGCGTCGCGGGGCTGGTGCTCACCGGCGGCCGCGCGGAGAAGAATCCGGTCAAAAAGCTTTTCAAGGGTTTCATGGCGCTCTACGGCGTGATCGATTACGTTTCCGATCTGCTCTCGTATTCGCGCGTGCTCGCTTTAGGGCTTGCTTCCGCGGTCATCGCAAGCGTCATGAACACGATGGCGATGCTGTTCGGGCCCTCCGTTTTGGGCTATCTGGTTATGACCGTGATCCTGATCATCGGTCACAGCGTCAACCTTTTGATCAACCTGCTCGGCGCCTACGTGCATACGGGGCGTTTGCAATATATCGAATTTTTCGGCAAGTTCTATGAAGACGGCGGCGTGCCGTTTACGCCGCTCGGATACGAGCCGAAGCATTTCGTGTTGCTCGAGTCGGACAAGAACGGATAAACCAACAAGAAAGGGTGTAATTGTTATGACATTCATGGAAGCTTTATCTTCGCTGTTCTCGGGAACGAACCTGGCGATCCTCGGCGCCGTGATCGCGACGATTTTGTCGGGCATCGGCTCCTCGATCGGCGTGCGCATGGTCGGCGAGGCTGTTGCGGGCGTGGTCACGGAGGACCCCAACAAATTCGGGAAAGGTCTCATTCTGTGCGCGCTTCCCGGCACGCAGGGCATTTACGGTCTGATCGTCGCCTTTATCACGATGATGAAGATCGGCGTGCTCTCCGGCGACGTCAAGGAACTGACGATCTCCCAGGGCGCGTATTTCCTGTTTGCCTGTCTGCCGATCGCTTTCGTGGGCTTGTTCTCCGCGATCCGTCAGGCGAAAGTCGCCGTTGCCGGCGCCAATATTTTAGCCAAGCGTCCCGAGCACTCCACCAAGGGCGTCGTGATGTCCGCGCTCGTGGAGACCTACGCGATCCTTGCGCTGCTCATCTCGCTTTTGATGATCTTCTTCTACAACGTTTGAGTTTATGAACGACCTTACCTCGATCATCGACCGGATCCTGTCGGATGCGCGTGCGGACGCGGACGCGATCCTTGCGCGCGCAAACGAGGAAGCAAAATCGGTCGAAGCAGAGTATCGCGAAAAGGCGTCCGCGCGCAAGTCGGAATTGTGCGCCGCCTTTGCAGAGCAGTTATCGGGCGAGCGCCTGCGCGCCGAGTCCGGCGCCGCCATGGAGGAAAAGAGCCGCGTTTTACAAGAAAAAACGGCTCTGATCGCCCGCTGCATCGATTCGGTCGAACGCGCCTTGAGCGAGGGATACGCTACGACTTACGCGCCGTTTTTCTTGAATTTGCTGGAACAAGGCGCGATCGACGCGGACGCGACGCTTGTCTTTTCCGACGCCGATTTGCACGCGGAAACCTTTTTCAAGCTGGCCCAAGAGCGCTACGCAAGCCTTTATCCCGAACGCAAACTCTATATGGAACGCTCTTCTCAAGTGCCGACCGGCGGTTTTCATCTGCGCTATGCGCATCTGTCTTCGCCCTGTACCGCGCACAGCGTGGTCGAGTTTTCCCGATTGATGCTGGAAACGCGCGCAAACAAGCTGTTGTTTGAATCGGAGAACGCATGAAACACCCTTACGACGCGACGGATTATCTCTTTCTCTCCGCACGCCTGCGCGCGCGCCTTGCCATGCGCGACGTGCCCGACACGGAGAAGCTTTCCGCCGTGTCTTATGAAGAGATCGTGCGGCTTTTGGGATCTGCGGATACGGACGCGGTTCTGGATCGGCGCATGCAAGAGGCGTTTGATCTTGCGCAGGAGTTCTCACCCGACCCCTCGTTTATCCGCCTGTTTGCGTATCCCTACGATTGTCAGAACCTGAAGCTTTCTCTCAAGTATTCTCTGCGCTCCGCGAAAGATACGCCGGATCTTTTCCCGTACGGGACGGTCTTGCCTTCCGACGTCCGGAGCGCCGTGCAAAAGCGCGACTTTTCCGCGTTCCCGCCCGCGATGGCGGAAGCGGCGCAAAGGGCGCTTTCGGTCTTTGAAAAAAGCGGCGATATCCAAAAACTCGATTTGATCCTGGATCGGGCGGCGTTTGCCGATATGTCGGCTGCCGCGCGCGAATTCGGCTGTCCGTTTTTGATCGAGCTGATCCGATACCGGATCGATTGCTATCACCTGAACGCGTTTTGCCGTTTCAAGGATCTCGGTATGGATCCGGAATTGTTCCCGGAACTGTTTTGTGACGGCGGGAACCTGCCGCTTTCCTTCTTTACGGAATTGAGTGCGCGCCCGATCGCGGATCTGATCCGGGCGCTCAAAGCAAGACCGGAATTTGCCGGAGACGCCGCGATCAAGGACCTTTCCGAGGACGCGGACGCCGCGGCGTTCGAGGCGGCCCTCGACCGGTTTTATACGGATCAGGCCGCAGAGCAGTTGAACGCGACCTACGGCGCGGAGCCGGTGATCGCGTATCTTGTGTGCGAAGAAGCGCGGATCAAAGAACTGCGCAAATTGATCGCGTCCAAGCGCGTCTTTCGCGCGGGAGGCTCCGATGACTGAAATGAAACTGGCGGCGCTCGGCGAGCAGAACGCCGTTTTGGGCTTGCGCGCCGTGGGGTTCGACGTGGAATTCGCCGATCAACCCGAGGAAGCGGCGCATAAACTCAGGCGCCTGGTCAAAAGCGGGGAATACGCCGCGATCTTTTTAACCGAGGATCTCATGGAGAGCCTGTCCGATCTGATCGCGGAGTACCGGGATCTGACCCTTCCCGCGATCATCGCGATCCCGACGGCGGCCGGTACGACGGGCTACGGGGTCGCCAATATCAAAAAGAGCGTGGAACGCGCAGTCGGCGCGGATATCTTATTCAAGGAGCAGAGGTAGAACGATGCAGGAAGCGATCAAAGGACGTGTGATCAAGGTCTCCGGCCCCTTAGTGGTTGCCGAGGGAATGGGCAAAGCGAATATGTACGACGTCGTTCGGGTAGGCGAAAAGCATCTGCTCGGCGAGATCATTGAAATGCGCGGCGATCGCGCGTCGATCCAGGTCTATGAAGAGACCGCCGGGATCGGCCCGGGCGACGAGGTTTTCTCCGAAGGCGAGCCTTTGTGCGTGGAACTCGGTCCGGGACTGGTTTCGAATATCTACGACGGGATCCAGCGCCCTTTGGAGGAGTTATATCAGCATTTCGGCACGAACCTGCCCAAAGGCGCGGTCCTGCCGGCGCTCGACCGGGAAAAGCTCTGGGAGTTCGTTCCGGCCGTGTGCGAGAACGCGCACGTTCTCGGCGGCGATATTCTCGGCACCGTGCAGGAAAACAAGGTCGTTGCGCACCGCATCCTCGTGCCGGTCGGCGTCAGCGGCGCGGTCGTCAAGATCGAACGCGGCACATTTCGCGTCACGGATCCCGTTTGCGTGATCCGCACGGATTCGGGTGAGGAAAAACCGATCACGCTTTTGCAAAAATGGCCGGTGCGCCGCGCGCGTCCGGTCAAGGAGAAACTGCCGCCGGATATTCCGATGATCACCGGTCAGCGGTCGATCGACGCGCTTTTCCCGATCGCGAAGGGCGGTACCGCCTGCATTCCGGGTCCGTTCGGAAGCGGGAAGACCGTGACCCAGCATCAGCTTGCCAAATGGAGCGACGTGGATCTCGTGATCTACGTGGGCTGCGGTGAGCGCGGCAACGAAATGACGGACGTTTTGCGTGAATTTCCGGAATTGAAGGATCCGCGTACCGGCGAATCCTTGATGATGCGCACGGTTCTGATCGCCAACACCTCGGATATGCCGGTCGCGGCCAGAGAAGCGTCGATCTATACCGGGATCACGATCGCGGAGTATTTCCGCGATATGGGCTACGACGTGGCGGTCATCGCGGACTCCACCTCGCGCTGGGCGGAAGCCTTGCGCGAAATGTCCGGCCGCTTGGAAGAAATGCCCGGCGAGGAAGGCTATCCCGCGTATCTCACCTCGCGGCTTGCCCAGTTCTACGAACGCGCCGGCCGCGTGGTCTGTCTCGGTAGCGGCGACCGCGTGGGCACCCTTTCCGCCATCGGCGCGGTCTCTCCGCAGGGCGGCGATATTTCCGAACCGGTCACGCAGGCGACGTTGAGGATCGTCAAGGTCTTTTGGGGCTTGGAAGCAAGCCTTGCGTACCGCAGGCATTTCCCGGCGATCAACTGGCTGACTTCCTATTCGCTTTACAGCGACCGGCTTTCCGGTTGGTTCCGCGAACATTTAGGCGCCGAGTGGGGTGAAAACACCGCGCGCGCCTTGAAGATTTTGCAGCAGGAGAGCGAACTCGACGAGATCGTGAAACTCGTCGGCGTGGACGCGCTTTCCGGACAGGATCGCATGGTTTTGGAAGTGGCGCGCAGTCTGCGCGAGGACTTTTTACAGCAGGATTCCTTCTCCGATACGGATTCCTACTGTCTTTTGGCAAAACAAAACCTGATGCTTCGTTTGATCCTCGGTTTCTACGATCGCGCCTGCAGAGCTTTAGACGAGGGCGTCACGATCGAGCAGATCACTTCTCTTGATGAAGTGGAGCGCATCGGCCGCGCGAAGAACGTGCCGGAGGCCGAGGCGCAGGCGGTTTACGCCGAAATCTTGAACTCCGTGGATCGCAGTCTGGACGCGATCCGTCAAGCCCGTGAGGAGGAAGACAAATGATCCGGGAATATCAGACCATACGAGAAGTCGCCGGCCCTCTGATGCTGGTGCGGGACGTGGAAAACGTCAAGTACGACGAACTCGGCGAGATCCGTTTGCCGGACGGCTCGATCCGCCGTTGTAAGGTTTTGGAGATCGACGGCGATCGCGCGCTCGTGCAGCTGTTCGAGAGCTCCGCGGGGCTCAATTTGTCGGAAAGCACCGTGCGTTTCGTCGGTCACGGCGTGGAACTCGGCGTGAGCGAGGATATGCTCGGCCGCGTGTTTGACGGGATGGGCACGCCGATCGACGACGGCCCGAAGCTCATTTACGACAAGGTTTTGGATATCAACGGCTCGCCGATCAACCCGACGGCGCGTCTGTATCCGAGCGAATTCATCCAGACGGGCGTTTCCACGATCGACGGGCTCAACACGCTCGTGCGCGGTCAGAAATTGCCGATCTTTTCCGGCTCCGGTCTGCCGCACGCGAATCTTGCGGCGCAGATCGCGCGCCAGGCGAAAGTCATCGGCTCCGACGCGAAATTCGCCGTCGTGTTCGCCGCGATCGGCATCACCTTCGAGGAAGCGGATTTCTTCATCTCCGATTTCCGGCGCACCGGCGCGCTCGACCGCACGGTACTCTTTATCAACCTTGCGTCCGACCCGGCGATCGAACGCATTTCCACCCCGCGTATGGCGCTGACCGCCGCGGAGTATCTTGCCTTTGAAAAGAATATGCACGTGCTCGTGATCTTAACGGATATCACGAATTACGCCGAGGCTCTGCGGGAGGTTTCCGCGGCGCGCAAAGAGGTCCCCGGCCGCCGCGGCTATCCCGGCTATCTCTATACCGACCTTGCGAGTATGTACGAACGCGCGGGCCGCAAAAAGGGAAGCGACGGCAGTATCACGATGATCCCGATCCTAACGATGCCGGAAGACGACAAGACCCACCCGATCCCGGACTTGACCGGCTATATCACGGAAGGGCAGATCATCTTGTCCCGCGAGATCTACCGCAAGGGCTATCTGCCGCCGGTGGACGTGCTTCCGAGCCTTTCCCGTTTGAAGGATAAGGGGATCGGCGAAGGGAAGACGCGCGCCGATCACGCCAACACGATGAACCAGCTTTTCGCCTGCTACGCGCGCGGCAAAGAGGCACAGGAGCTCATGGTGGTCTTGGGCGAAGCGGCGCTGACGCCGACCGACCGCCTGTACGCCCGCTTTGCCGAAGAGTTCGAGGCGCGTTACGTCAATCAGGGCTTTTCGGAAAACCGCACGATCGAAGAAACACTCGATCTCGGCTGGGATCTGCTCGGGATTTTCCCGCGCAGCGAGCTCAAACGAATCAAGCCGGAGTTTTTGGACCAATACTATCACGAACGCACGTAAAGTAAGCGTCAAATTTCGGGAAAGGAGGATCGCTGTCCGTGGAAATCCGGGTCAATCCGACGCGCATGGAGCTTACAAAGCTCAAACGCCGCCTCACAACGGCGCGGCGCGGGCATAAACTTTTGAAAGACAAGCGCGACGAATTGATGAAACGCTTTCTTGCGCTTGCCAAAGAGAATATGGAACTGCGCACGCAGGTGGAAGCGAAACTGGTTGAACTCAACCGGCATTTTGCCGCCGCGAGCGCCGCGACGCACCCGCTGATCCTCAAAGAGGCGCTCTGCTATCCCAAGGTACAGGCCGCGGTGGAAGTCGGTACGCAGAACGTGATGAGCGTCAGCGTGCCCGAATTTCGCTTCGATGAAAAAACGATCGGGGACGACGTGTACGCCTACGGTTTTGCGTTCACCTCCTCGGAGCTGGATCGCGCCTTGTCGTTTTTACGCGGTCTTCTGCCGCAGTTGATCTATCTTGCGCAGGCGGAAAAATCCGCGCAGCTTTTGGCGGCGGAGATCGAAAAAACGCGCCGTCGCGTGAACGCTTTGGAATACGTGATGATCCCGGGACTGGAGGAGAAAGTCAAGTCGATCGTCATGAAGCTGGACGAGAACGAACGCGCGAACAACGTGCGGCTGATGAAGGTCAAGGATATGATGGTCGCCGCGTCCCGGGAAAGCCGCAAAAATAATTTGTAAAAACCGTTGACTTTTCAGTCGAATTTTGATATATTTAGTCTCGCTTGCTTCGGGGGTTCCCGCAGGCGAGTCATCCTCCGGTTTACGGCGGTAGCCGCGGGGAGAAAATCCATCCGCCGAGAATGGAGCAGTCAATGGAAAAAGGGGTTTCCCGCCCTGAGGTTTTGGTACGTCTTTCCGACATCGTAAAATCCTTCGACGGCGAGGAAGTGTTAAAGGACATCAACCTTTATATCGAAGACAAGGCGTTTGTGACCCTGCTCGGTCCGTCCGGCTGCGGCAAAACGACCATTCTGCGCTTGATCGGCGGTTTTGAAACGCCGGATTCAGGCGATATTTTATTTGGGGATACCAGGATCAACGACGTTCCGGCGCATTTGCGTCCCGTGAACACGGTCTTCCAGCGGTATGCCCTTTTTCCGCATCTGAACGTTTTTGAAAACGTGGCGTTCGGTCTGCGCATCCAGAAGCGTCCCGAAAAGGAGATCCGCGAGCGCGTCAAGAAAATGCTCGCCATGGTGGATCTGAAGGGCTACGAAAAGCGCCCGGTCACTAAACTTTCCGGCGGTCAGCAGCAGAGGGTCGCGATCGCGCGGGCGCTGATCAATATGCCGAAGATTCTGCTTCTGGACGAGCCGCTCGGCGCGCTGGATCTGAAACTGCGCAAGGATATGCAGATCGAGTTGAAAAAGATCCAGCGGGAAGCGAACATCACCTTCTTGTACGTGACGCACGATCAGGAAGAAGCGCTGACCATGAGCGACGTGATCGTCGTGATGAAATCCGGCCGCATCCAGCAGATCGGCCGCCCGCAGGATATTTATAACGAGCCGAAAAACGCCTTCGTTGCGGACTTTATCGGCGAAAACAATCTGTTCGACGGCATCATGCCGGAGGATTTCAAGGTCCGGATCGACGAAGCCGAATTTCCCTGCGTGGATCCGCGCCCGGAGGGCAGAACGCAGGTGGACGTGGTCGTGCGCCCCGAGGACGTGGTCGTGACCGCGCCCGGCAAGGGGATCCTCGACGGCGTCGTGACCTCCAGCGTGTTCAAGGGCGTGCATTATGAGATGCACGTCAACGCGGGGCCTTACGAATGGCTGATCCATTCCACCAAGACCGCCGCCGTCGGCGATACGATCGGGATGTACGTGGACCCCGATAATATCCACATCATGGTGCCGATGTTTACCGAGGAACAGTCGATCGACCCGCATCGGGTGCAGGTGCTCCCGGCGGGCGAGGGCGATTTCGACGCCTATCTCGACAGCGTGATCTGGAAGGGCAATCACTATGAAATGATCCTCGTGCGCGAGGATCGCACCCGCGTGCTTTGCAAAAGCGATATGGATGAGCAGGCGGGCACGACCGTCGGCGTGAGATTCAACGAAGAATCTCCCGCAGAAGCCCCGGAGGATGCCGGGGAAGCGCGCGTATGAGATCCAAGCGCTTATTGTATCCGTATCTCGTCTGGATGGCGCTGTTTGTCATCGTCCCTCTGGCGATCATCGTGTTTTACGCGCTGACCGACAAGGCAGGCGCTTTTGCGCCGGGCAATCTCGGATACGTGAAGAATTCCGCGTCGATCTATCTCGATTCGTTGAAGATCGCGCTGCTTTCGACCGTTTTCTGCCTTCTCATCGCCTATCCCTTTGCGTTTCTCATGAGCCGTATGAAAGTCAGCCGTCAGCGCATGATGAATATGCTCGTGATGGTGCCGATGTGGATGAATTTCATCCTGCGCATCGCCGCGTGGATCCTGATTTTGGACAACAACGGCATCCTCAACCGCATCCTGCTTGCGTTCGGTATGTCCCGGGACGCGCTGCCGACCTTCCTCAATACGGAGGGCGCGGTGGTCGTCGGGATGGTCTATAACTTTTTGCCGTTTATGATCCTGCCGATCTATTCGGTCATGGCGAAGATCCCGAATTCGCTGATCGAAGCGAGCCGCGACCTCGGCTGCAACGGCTTTCAGGTCTTCCGCCGCGTGATCCTTCCGTTAAGCGTGCCCGGTATCATCACGGGGATCACCATGGTCTTCGTGCCGGCGGCGTCCACGGTCGTGATCGCGCCCCGACTCGGCGGCTATAATCTGATCGGCGACCAGATCGACCAGTATTTCAAGGGCTCGGCAAACAATATGAACGCCGGCAGTATGCTCTCTTTGGTTCTGATGATCGTCATTTTGATCAGCATCGCGATCATGAACCGGTTCGACCGCGGTGAAGACACCGTGATCATGTGAGGTGCGGAAGATGAAACACGTATCTCGTTTGTATCTCGGTCTGGTGTTTGCCTTTTTGTATCTGCCGATCGCGCTGATGATCTTCTTTTCCTTCAATTCGGCGGATTCGCTCACGCAGTTTTCCGGCTTTTCCCTGGATAAATACGCGCAGCTTTTTCAGAACGCGAAACTCATGGGCGTTTTGCGTGATACGCTTCTGATCGCGCTGCTTGCCAGTCTTGCCGCGTCCGTATTGGGCACGATGGCGGCGATCGGCTTGTATAATCTGCGCGTCAAGGTGCGCAAACTCGTGATGAACGTATCGAATCTGCCGATCGTCAACCCGGAGATCGTCACGGGCGTTTCGCTGATGCTGTTGTTTGTCCGGATGAAGGATCTCGGCGTTTCGCTGGGCTTTGTCACGGTCTTGATCGCGCATATCCTGTTCAACACGCCCTACGTGATCCTGAACGTTTTGCCCAGACTGCGGCAGATGGATCTGTCCTTGTACGAGGCGGCGCTCGATCTGGGATGCCCGCCGAGAAGAGCCTTTTTCAAGGTCGTGATCCCGGAGATCTTTCCCGGGGTGCTCGCCGGCTTTTTGATGGCGTTCACCTTCTCGCTTGACGATTTTGTCATCAGTTATTTCACGGGCGGCAGCTTCCAGACTTTGTCCGTTTATATCAACAACAGCCTGAAAAAGGGTGTGAAGCCCTGGATGCTGTCCTTGTCCGGTTGTATGTTTTTGATCGTTCTGATCGTTCTTGTTTTGATGAACGTGAAAGATATCCGCAAAGAAAAACTGCAAAATTCCAAGAACTATTGAGGAGAACGAAACGAAATGAAACGCTTTATCGCTTTGACTTTGGCCGCGTTATTCTGTGCGATCCCGCTGATTTCTTTGAGCGCCTGCTCGCAGCAAACGGAAACGCTCACCGTCTGCAACTGGGGCGAATATATCTCCGACGGTACGGACGGATATATGGACGTGATCGCGGAATTTGAAGAACGATTCCACGTGAAGGTGGATTACGTGCTCGCCGAGACCAACGAAACGCTGTATTCCATGATGAAATCCGGCGGCGGCGATTACGACGTGATCATTCCTTCCGACTATATGATCGCCCGCATGATCAAAGAGGGGATGCTGGCAAAACTCGATTATAACAATATCCCGAACTTTGAAGCGAATATCATGCCGCAGTTCAAAAACCTCTATTACGACGCGAAAAACGAGTATTCCGTGCCGTATTTCTGGGGCACGGTCGGGCTTTTGTATAACGAAGAGCTTTATACCGAGGAAGTGACCGGCTGGGACAACCTGTGGTGCGACGGTTACAAGAATCAGGTTCTGATGTTCGATAACCCGCGCGACGCCTTTGCCGTGGCGCTCCAGAAGCTCGGCTATTCGATCAACTCGGAAAACGAAGCCGAATGGCGCGAAGCGGCGGATCTTTTGAAATCCAAGAAGTTCGATTACTGCATGGACGAGTTTTTCGATAAAATGCCCGGCGAGAGCGCGGTGCTCTGCGCTTATTACGCCGGCGACTGCTACAGCGTGATGCAGGAAAACGAGTCGCTTCGCTTCTTCCGCCCGGAGCACACCAACGTGTTCAACGACGCGATGTGCGTTCCCGCCACCAGCGCGCATAAGGAGCTTGCGGAAAAGTTCATCAACTTCATGCTGGAAAAGGACGTGGGACTTGCCAATACCGAATACCTCGGCTATTCCACGCCGAACAAGCTCGTGTTTGACGCGCTGCCCGAGGAAATGAAAGAAAACGACGATCTGTATCCGGAAATGCAGGACACCTGGGAATATATGCACCTTTTGCCGGAGAATATCGAAAATCTGATGAACGAGCTCTGGCTCGAGATCAAAGCGGAGAATAAATAATCTCATAACCAAACAAAACCGCCCTGTGCAAACGCACAGGGCGGTTTTTATATGCTTTTTGAAAGAGGAGGGGGATTCAGATCAGTTCGTTTGCCGCCTTTATATCGCGGATGATCTTTAAGACCGTTTCCGCTTGTTCGCCGGAGAGCCCTTCCAGGGAGAAATCGCTTTTGGGATCGCGGTTGCCGAGCAGAAAATCGGTGCTGACCTTGTAGAGCCCCGCAAGCTTCAAAAGCACCTCGTAGCTCGGCTGGCGCATCCCGGTCTCATAAGCGCTGATCCCGCCCTTGGTCACTCCGACCAGATCCGCCACCTGCTGCTGTGTATATCCCTTCGCCAGGCGCAGCCCCCGGAGCGTGTTTCCCAAATCTACCATCTGCAAATCCCTCCACAGACAGTATATCGGAAGTTAGGCAACGATTGGCAAACAAGTCTTCAAATAGTTGACAAGATTCTTTCAGAATG
>CADBPF010000030.1 GCA_902796545.1 uncultured Ruminococcus sp.
AGGATACTGGAGATCGCAAAAAAGCAGAGCGACACGGAAAAGAGGATCCCGCCGGCAGATCCCAGCGCGTTTTTGAACGCCTGTGCGCACAATTCGGAAACCTGCGAGAATTCAAACGGGGGTGGGGCGTCCGATAAGATCACAAGCGCGCAGATCGTGCAGACAAGGATCGTATCGAAAAAGACCTCCGCCGCGCCCCAAAGCCCTTGCGAGACCGGGTCGTTTTCGGCGGACGCGTGGATCAAGGGCGCGCTTCCGAGCCCCGCTTCGTTGGAAAAGATCGCGCGCTCGAAGCCGGACGAAAAAACCTTCAAAAATCCTGCCGCGGCGGAGCCCGCGGCAAAGGACTCGATCCGAAAGGCGCCGGCAAAGATCGATCCTACGGCGTTCGGCAGGTTTTGCCGGTTACACCATAACACGGCGAAGGATAAGACGAGAAACAGGATGCCCATGATCGGAACGAACACCCCGGAAAACCGGATAAGCCGATCTCTGCCGCCGGAAAAGACCGCGATGCCGACGCAGGTAAGTAGAAGCGCCGTGAGAAATTTCGGGATCCCCAAGCTGTGGTGCAGACTTGCTTCCGCGCTCATCGACTGCGCAAGATTGCCCATCCCGAAGGAGGCGAATACGCAGGCGACGGAAAAAAGGATCGCAAGCGCGGGCTTGCGCAAGTGGGAAAGCAGGTACATCGCACCGCCGCGGCGATCGCCGGTCCGGTATTTTGCGGCAAGATCGATCTCCGCGTATTTTAAGCTCATACAAAGCCCCGCGGAGATCCACATCCAGAAGATCGCTCCGGGACCGCCGACGGCGAGCGCGGCGCTCACGCCGACAGTATTGCCGACCCCGATCGTGCCGCCCAGGGCGACGCAGAGCGCGCGATAGGCGCTCAACCGGCTCTGTTTGGAGGGCGTTTTACGGGTAAAAAACGCTTTCAGTGGATGGGACCAAAACCAAAACCGAAAGCGGATCGTGAAATACAACCCAAAGAGCGCGACAATGATCGCGACGAGCGTGGAACGCAGAAAAGCGAAGATCTTCGTTTCCTCCCGAAAAAAGCGTGATTTTCGCGGAAAATGCTTAACAAACCGGAAAAACTGTGATATAATACAAAAAATACGTGGATCGTTTGGAAACGCCCGGAGGTCTGTATGGCAAAAACCGCACTCTTTCGCAGCGCGATGTTCGGCTACCACAAGTCGGAAGTCAACGAATTCATCGCAAAGCAGAACGAACGAAACCTGGCTTTGAAAAAAGAGGTCGCCGAACTGGAGGCCCGCTTTGAGCAGTATCGCCGCTATTACGAATCACTTTTGCAGCTGCATCAGGAGAATCTGGCGGTCCTGCGCGAAATGCGTGTGCGCGCCTCGAAAAACGCGCAGACCGTTCGCGATCTGCAGGGCGTTTTCGAGTCGATCTGCGCGTCCTATCAGAAATTAGACGAGTTCGCAAAGCAGCAGCAGCAAGCGGTCCTCTCCGCCAAAGTGTATGAGGAGAAGGCCTTAAAATATGAAAGCCTTGCAAACACGATGCGGGAGATGGTCTTGCAAAAAGACGCGCCGGAGCAGACAAGCGGCTTGCCGGAACTGGAACTGCCGCAGGCGATCCCCGAGGGCGAATTCGATGATCTGATGTGTGCGGCGGAAGACGCGCTTGGCGCGTTGAACGCGGACGCAAGCGCCTTTTTTGCCGCGTCCGACCGTTTTCAGATCCCGGGAAAGCCGGAAAACGAAACGCAAGATGCCTCTTCATTGTGATCTGCAAAAGATCGCGCTCTGGCGCGATGAAGTGCACGCCGGAGATCGGGTCTTGTTATCCGGCGTTTGTTACACCGCGCGCGACGCGGCGCACAAACGCCTGCTGGAATTGATCGAACAGGGGAAAGAGCTGCCTTTTTGCGTATCCGGCGCCGCGATCTATTACGCGGGCCCGAGCGCCACGCCGGACGGCGCCGTGATCGGTTCCTGCGGTCCGACCACCTCGTCGAGAATGGATCCCTTTACCCCCGCGCTGCTCAAGCTCGGGCTTGCCTGCGCCATCGGCAAAGGAGAGCGGAGCGATCTGATCCGCAGACAGATGCAAGAGCACCGCGCGCTCTATTTCTGCGCGACCGGCGGCTGCGGCGCTTTGTATGCGAAACATATCGTCGAAAACCGCACGATCGCCTTTGAAGATCTCGGCTGCGAGGCGATTCGCGAACTGGTTTTGCGGGATTTTCCGGTTTACTGCGCCTACGATCTTTGCGGCGCGGATCTCTTTTGTAAGGAGTAGGCTTTGGAAGTCAAACGCGTGCTTATCACCGGCGGCTCCCGCGGGATCGGGGCGGAATGCGTGCGCCTGTTTACGGAAAGCGGTTTTCGCGTCGCGTTTACGTACTGCAAAAACCGGGACGCGTCCGATGCCTTGAAAAAAGAGCTTTCCGGCAGACCGGCGGTGTTTTGCGCCGATTTTTCAACCACGGACCGCATCGAGCGCTTCGTAAAAGAAGTCCGCGAGGGATTCGGGGAACCCGATATTCTGATCAACAACGCGGGCGTTTCCTCTTACGGCTTGTTCCAGGAGACCGACGCAGGCGAGTTTGAGTACGTGATGAACGTGAATCTGAAAGCGCCGTATCTGCTCAGTCAGGCTTTTTGCAAGCACATGATCGCGCAAAAATCCGGCGCGATCGTCAACGTTTCCTCGATCTGGGGCGAAACCGGCGCGTCGATGGAAACGCTCTATTCCGCTTCCAAAGCGGCTCTGATCGGCTTGACGAAAGCTTTGGCAAAGGAGCTTGCGCCCTCCAACGTGCGCGTCAACTGCGTGTGCCCGGGCGTTACGGATACCGGAATGATGGCGCGTTTTTCCGCCTCCGAGCGGGAAGAGATCGCCGAAAGTATCCCGCTTGGGCGCTTTGCCGCCCCGCGCGAGGTCGCGGAAACGATCCTGTTTCTCGCTTCCGATCGCGCAAGTTACGTGACCGGTCAGATCCTTTCGCCGAACGGCGGAATGTTGATTTAGAAAGGAACCTCTATGAAGAAGAACTATCGCTTTTCCACCAAGTGCGTGCAGAGCGGCTGGAAGCCGGAAAACGGCGACCCGCGCGTTTTGCCGATCTACCAGTCCACGACCTTCAAGTACGATTCCACCGGGCACGTCGGAGATCTGTTCGATCTGAAAGTGCCGGGACACATGTACACCCGCATTTCCAACCCCACCTTCGAGGCGGTCGAAAACAAGATCTCGGATTTGGAGGGCGGCGTCGGCGCGATGCTCACCTCGTCCGGACAATCCGCGGTGCTTGCTTTGACGATGAATCTCTGTGAGGCGGGGCAAAACTTTTTGTGTTCGAGCGAGATCTACGGCGGCACGATCAACTTGATGAGCGCGGAGTTTTCGCGCATGGGTATCGAGGTGCGCTATTTTGAGCCGAAAGCCGGCGTCGGGGAAGCAGAGAAACTGATCGATGAAAACACCCGCTTCATTTTCGGAGAAACGCTCGCCAATCCGGCGCTGACCGTGTTCGATATTTCCGCTTACGCCGAGCTTGCGCACCGGCATCGGATCCCTTTATGTATCGACAACACCTTTGCCACTCCGTATCTGTGCCGTCCCTTTGAGTTCGGCGCCGATTTCGTGATCCACTCCGTGACCAAGTATATGGACGGGCATGCGTCGATCGTGGGCGGCGTGTTGGTGGACGGCGGCAGATTTGGATTTACCAAAGAAAAGTTCCCGCAATTCACCGAGCCTTGCGAATCCTATCACGGCTTATGCTTCGCCACCGCGTTTGCTCCCGCCGGTTTTATCGCCAGAGCGCGCTGTATGGTGATGCGCGATCTCGGGATGACTCCCGCGCCGATGAACGCGTTTTTATTGAATCTCGGCCTGGAAACGCTTGCTTTGCGGATGGAGCGCCATTGCGAAAACGCGATGAAGGTCGCGCGCTTTCTGGAATCCCAGCCGAAAGACAAGGTGGCGTGGGTGCGCTATCCGGGGCTTGCAAGCAGTCCGGATTTTGAACTTGCGAAGAAATATCTCAAAAACGAAAAGGGCGAGTTTATCGGGGCGTCCGGCGTGATCTCGTTCGGCGCCGCCGGCGGCAGACAGGGCGCCGCGCGCGTGATGGACGCGCTCAAGCTCGCCGCGATCGTCGTGCACGTTGCCGACGCGCGCACCTGCGTGATGCATCCGGCGTCCGGCACGCACCGCCAGCTTTCCGACGAACAGCTCGTGCGCTGCGGTGTGAATCCGGAGATGATCCGCCTTTCCTGCGGGATCGAGAACGCCGACGACATCATCGAGGACTTGAAGCAGGCGCTATAACGACTTTTGTCTTGCTTTTTTCCGGGGTCCATTGTATAATTCATTTTAGTGAATGACCGCTAATCCATAAATGAAAGAGGTGCTTGTATGAAAAAACTGAGAGTTGCGATCATCGGCCAGGGTCGCAGCGGCAGAGACATCCACGGTGCGTTCTTCAAAAACGAGATCTCTAAGGACCGTTTTGAGGTGGTCGCCGTCGTGGACGCCATCGACGTGCGCCGCAATCGCGCCAAAGAGGAATATCAATGCGACGTTTACGCGGATTATCACGATCTGTTGGGTCGCGACGATATCGACCTTGTGGTGAACTCCACGATCAGTCACATGCACAAGGATATTACCATCGATCTGTTGAACCACGGTTTCAACGTGGTCTGTGAAAAACCGGTTTGCCGTACCGTTTCGGAACTGGACGAGATGATCGAAACCGCCAAACGCAACGGCAAGTATTTCAACGTTTTCCAGCAGTCTCGCCTCGCGCCGTACTTTTTGAAGATCAAAGAGATCCTTGCGAGCGGCGTGCTCGGCGAGATCTTCGAGATCGATATTCAGTTCAACGGCTTTGCCCGTCGCTGGGACTGGCAGACCCTGCAATGCTGCAACGGCGGCAACCTCTATAACACCGGTCCGCACCCGTTGGATCAGGCGCTGAACCTCTTGAACGACTACGACCACATGCCGAACGTGTTCTGCAAAATGGGCCGCGCGCATACCTTCGGCGACGCCGAGGACTACGTGAAGCTGATCCTGACCGCGCCGAACAAGCCGTTGATCGACCTTTCGATCTCCTCCTGCGACGCGTATCCGCTGTTCATCTATAAGATCCACGGCGGCCGCGGCGGTCTGATGGGCGGCATCCAGTCCTTCGATTGGAAATACTACAAAGACGAGGACGCGCCGGAGCAGAAACTGATCAAGACGCCTTTGATGAAAGAAGAAAACCTGCCGGCTTACTGCAGCGAAAAGCTTCCGTGGATCAAAGAGCACTTCGAGGCCGATCCCTCCTCGCCCTTCACGGACGCGGTGAACAACTACTACACCATGACCTACGACGCGCTCGTCAACGGAAAAGAGCCGGAGATCAATCCGTATCAGGTCCGTCAGCAGATCGCGGTCATCGAGGAATGCCATCGACAGAACCCGCTGTCCCGCGAGTTCGAGTATTAAGGAGGCGCTTTTATGTATCGCGTCGGTTTATTGGGAACGGAAAACTCCCATGCCATGGCGTTTGCCAAGACCATGAATTTGCCGGATGAAAAGACCGGCGAGCGTCTGTATCCCGATTTCAAGGTCGTTGCGTGCTACGCGCTCGAAAAAGAGCCGAGCCAGAAGATCGTGGAAGCCTGCGGAGACGACATCGTGATCATGGAAAGCCCGGAAGAGATGGTGGATCTCGTCGATTGTGCGATGATCACCTCCCGTCACGGAAAGTATCATAAGGATTTCGCGATGCCGTTTTTGAAGGCGGGCAAACCCTGCTTCATCGATAAGCCGTTCACGGTCTCCGTGGAAGACGCCAAAGAGCTTGTCGAGCTGATCGAGAAAAACAATTTGCTCGTCACCGGCGGCAGCGGATGCAAATTCGTCCCGCAGCTGGACGATTTTATCCGCGAGATGCAGCGCGGCGACATCGGCGACGTGGTCAGCGCCGTGATCAATTTCCCGGGGGATCGCGCAAGCGAATACGCCGGCATCTTCTTCTACGGTCAGCACCTGATCGAAATGGTCATCCACGCGTTCGGCGAAGAGATCCGTTCCGTTGCCTGCTTTGAAAAGGCGGGGCACCTGACCGCGATCGCCCGTTACGACGCGATCGACGTGGTGATGAATTTCACCCCGGCGAACCGTTATCTCGCCGTCGCCTACGGTAAGAAGGGCAATATCGTCCGCGAACTGGATATTTCCGGGATCTATCCGGCAGAAGTCGCAAATTTCGTCAAAATGATCCGCACGCAGTCTCTCCCGGTGCCGCTGAACCGCATCGTTTTGCCGGTTTACGTGCTCAACGCCATGGAGAAATCTTTATCGGAGGGCGGCCGCGACGTGGCGCTTTCCGAGATCTGAACCGATGAACCGAAAACCGGCGCGAAAGCGCCGGTTTTTCTTTACAAAACACCACTTATTTAGTATAATCGTATCGAGAAAACCAAGCCGGAGGACGCCTTGAACACTCAAACGGAAAAACCGATCAAAGAACGATTGTTTGATCTTTTATATGAATCCTTGAATGAGAAACAGCGCGAAGCGGTGTATCAGGTCAAGGGTCCTCTTTTGGTGCTCGCCGGGGCGGGAAGCGGGAAGACCACGGTCTTAACGCGCCGGATCGCGCACCTGATCCGCTTCGGAGACGCGGTGCACGCTTCTGAGGCGCCGCTGTCGGATGCGGAACGGGTGGCTTTGGAGGAGGTTTTGAAAGCCCGACCGGTCGATCGGGATCTTCTCATCGAGATCTTGAAAGGCTTTGCCGTCGAGCCCTGCGAGCCCTGGCAGGTACTTGCCATTACCTTCACGAACAAGGCGGCGGGCGAGATCCGCGCAAGACTGGAAGCGGAGCTTAAGGAAGCCGCAAACGAGATCTGGGCAGGCACCTTCCATTCGATCTGCGTGCGGATCCTGCGCCGATACATCACGCTGCTCGGCTATCAGAGCGATTTTTCGATCTTCGACGCGGACGATTCCAAAAAACTGATCACGTCGATCTTAAAGGATCTGAACGTGGATGAAAAAGCTCTCAGCCCGCGCGAGGTGCAAAACGAGATCTCCCGCGCGAAAAACGCCATGCGCACGCCCGAGGAATTTGCCGCGCGGGGAAGCGTGGATTTCTTTTCCAAAACCGTATCGGAGGTCTATACGGTCTATAATCAGCGCCTATTTGAATCCAACGCGCTCGATTTCGACGACATTCTTTGCAAGACCGTGAGCCTTTTGGAAAACTTTTCCGAGCCGCGCGATTATTGCCAGAATCGCTTTCGCTACGTGCTCGTGGACGAGTATCAGGATACCAACCCCGTGCAATTTCGCCTCGTGCAGTTGATCGCCGCCAAGCACCGCAACGTGATGGTGGTGGGGGATGACGATCAGAGTATTTATAAGTTCCGCGGCGCGACGATCGAGAATATCTTAACGTTCGACCAAAGCTATCCGGACGCCAAATGCGTTTATCTCGAGCAGAATTACCGCTCGACCGGAAATATCCTTGCCGCGGCGAACGCCGTGATCAGCCACAACCGCGAGCGGAAAGGCAAAAAACTCTGGTGCGACGCGGAAAACGGCGACAAGCTTCAATATTTCCGCCTCGGCGATCAGGAGGAAGAGGCGAGTTTTCTCGTGGACCGGATCGCCGCACTGGTACGCGACGGGAAATGCGAATACCGTGATTGCGCGGTACTGTACCGCGTGGGCGCGCAGGCGAACGCATTGGAATCCGTGTTCGCCAAAAGCGGTTTGCCGCACAGACAGCTTTCCGGGCTGCGCTTTTATGACCGCGCGGAGATCAAAGACATCCTCGCCTATCTGTGCGTCGTGCAAAACCCGGCGGACGATCTGCATTTATTAAGGATCGTCAATCTGCCGCGCAGGGGGATCGGGGATACCACGATCGCCGCGGCGCGCGCGATCGCGCAAACGGAGTCTAAGACGCTTTTTAGCGTGCTGAACAGCGCGGATCAGTATCCGGAATTGAGCCGCGCAAGCGCGCGGATCAAGGAGTTTTGCAACTTGATTGCGATCTTTATCGAAGCGCGTGACCGCGTGAGTCTCTCCGAACTCTTTTCCAAAGTCATGGACGAGAGCGGCTATACCGCGATGCTCGAAGCCGGCGGCAAAGAAACCGCGGAAAAATTAGATAATATCCGCGAACTGGTTTCCAGCGCGATCGCCTACGAGGAACAGCACGAAGATGCGACGCTTGCCGGCTTTTTGGAAGAGGCGGCGCTGATCTCCGATATCGATAATTATGACGAAAGCGCCAACGCTGTGGTCCTGATGACGATCCACAGCGCCAAGGGGCTGGAATTCGATTACGTGTTTTTGCCCGGCTTTGAGGAAAGCATTTTCCCGTCCTCCCGCAGCTGGGACTCCGACGCGCAGTTGGAGGAAGAACGCCGTCTTGCCTACGTGGCGCTGACCCGCGCTCGTAAGGGCGTGACGATCACGACCGCCGCCACGCGCCTGATCTACGGGCATACCACCTATAACCCGGTCTCCCGCTTTGCCGAGGAGATCCCGCCCGAGCTTTTGGAGGGCGATCCGATCAAAAAGCTGCAGCGCGAGGGGCTTTTTCAAAAAGCGGACGCGCATTTTGCCGGCGAGATCCGCCCCGCGCGCGCGATCGCGGAAAAGACGCTTGCGCCGCGCCGCCCGGGGATCCGGCAGACTACCGTTGCCGGGCAGGCGCAGAAGGCAAAGGAAGTGTTCGGCGCCGGAGCGCGCGTGGTGCATCCGATGTTCGGCGCGGGCACCGTTTTGCGGGCGACACCGATGGCGCAGGATATGTTGTACGAGATCGCCTTTGACGAGGTGGGAACGAAAAAGATCATGGGCAATTACGCGAAACTCACAAAAGAATAAAACGATTTTAAGCGCCCGTCCTTTTGGACGGGCGCTTTTGTATCCGTTTTTGCGCGCCCGGCATAGGCTGAATGGTGAGAATTCAGCTTTCGGAGGGCGTTTATGGATCGGATCCCGGCTTTTTTACAGGATGACGCAAACGTTTATTTTGCGGCGGCAAATACCGCAAACGGCTTTCATTCGCATTTTTCCAAGATCTTCAACGCGAGAACGCTTGATCGTATCGTGATCTTGAAAGGCGGTCCCGGCACCGGGAAATCCACGCTGATGATCCGACTTTGGCTGCTTGCCAAGGAACGGGGATATTCACGCGACACCTATTTATGCTCCTCGGACACCGGGTCGCTCGACGCGGTATTCCTCCCGGAATTGAAGCTGGCGGTCGTGGACGGAACGAGCCCGCACACCTTGGAGCCGATCTGCCCGGGGGCGGTCGAAACGCTCTTTGATTGCGGGGCGTTCTGGGACGTTTCGCGCTTGAAGCGGGATCGGGAACTGTTTTTCGATCTGATCGCCCAAAAGAACGAAGCCTATCGTTCCGCTTATCGGTTTTTGAAAAGCGCGGGCGCCTTTTTTTCCGAGGAACGGGAAAAGCGCGCGCTCGGGATCGATACGGAAAAAATGGCATCCGCCGCAGAACGGCTGTTTCAAAAAACGGTCGGCCGCGGGAAGGGTTTTACGAAGACTCTGCGGCAGATCAGCGCCTTTTCGGGCGGCGGCTTGATCCGCCTGCCGTCGTTGGAAAGACGGTCGGATACGCACGTGTCGATCAGATACGCGTCCGGGACGGGAAGCCTGTTTCTATCCCAGATCCTGCGGCTTGCGCAGAGCGCACAGGCCCCGGTCGAAATCAGTTTTTCGCTTTTGCGGCCGGGGGAACCGGAAGCGGTCTATTTTCCGGTCGAGCGCGTGCTGTTCTCGCTGACAGACGCGCAAGACGAAACTGCGGATCAGGTTGTGAACATGGATCGGTTCTTATCGAAAAACGTTTGCCGCGAGCACCGAAACCAGCTGCGCCTGTACCGGAAATTGGGCGAGGATTGCGCCGCACAGGCGGCGAACTGTTTTGCGCGCGCCGCCGCCGTTCACGCCTCGCTCGAGTCCCGATACGTTGCCGCGATGGACTTTCACGCGCTCGCCGACGCCTGGGAAAAACAACTCGAAACACTTTTGTAATACCGTTGCTTCAAGGTTTTGGTCGGCTTGACAGAAAAGGGAAAAAGAGGTATAATTCTTCCAAGTGTAATCAAAGGAGGGTATTATGAAAAAAGAAGCCGAACAGACCAAAAAACAACGGAAACACTCGGCGACGCAAGAAGGCGCCGGTGCGGAAAATATCACCCCGGTAGCTTCGATTCAGGAGCTATTACTCGAGTCGGAAAAGGCCGACGGCAATAAAGACGCGTTTCGCTGGAAAGACGGCGATGA
>CADBPF010000031.1 GCA_902796545.1 uncultured Ruminococcus sp.
ATAGCGCAAAATCGGAAAAATGCAAGAAAAAATGATAAAAAAGAACGACGCGGGTATTTCGCGTCGTTCTTTGCCGTTTGCCGTTTAACGCGCGCCGGAGCGATCAGGAGCCCCAGTACCAGGCGTACGCGTGATCATTGTCGCTGATTAACGCGATCCGCTTGCCGATCAGTTCAACGCGTCTGAACTTTGCTCTACCGTAAGCGTTTGGTCGCCCAGACGGTGGAAGGATAAGAAAACGTACGCCACGTATCCGCCGAGGATCAGAAGCAATGCGAGAAACACGATCAGGATGCTTTTGAGCAGTTTTTTCATAACCGTCTCCTTTCCTTGTCTGATCGGATTATAACAGATTATCAAAAGTTTTACAATCGACAAAACGCTTTGCGTTTCTTCAAATCCTGTGATACAATTAAAATATGAAACGAACGATCATTTCTCTGCTTTTGCCGGTTTTTATCGCGCTGTTTTGTCTTACCGCCTGCGCGCCGCGTATCGCGGGATCCGTTCCGGAACGGCAAACGGAAGAAAAAACGGATCTATCCGCGCCAAAGGAGCCTGCGCGCTTAGACGACGCCGGCCGTACCGGATTGCTCGAGCGGCTGAAAAATCATCCGGACGCGCGCGTGGCGGCGCTCGGAGAGGGAGCGTTTTTGGACTGGCTGGAGGAGCGCTTCGGGCCGGAGCGCCTGATCGCGCTTGCCGATCGCGCACAATCGGGCGAACTGTCCTCGGAAACGTTTTACGAGCTTATGGGCAATACCGCCGCCGTGCTGTTCGATCTTTATTACGGTCTGCCCGACAACGTGCGTCTGTGCGAAAGTCCGCGCCTCGGCGCCTGCATCCGCGTCGTGGGCGACGTAAGCTTTGCCGATAACTGGAAGATCATCCCCGTTTTGGAGGAAAAGGGAGAGGGTATTGAGGGCGTGGTATCCCCCGAGGCGCTTTCGCTTTTGCGCTCGTCGGACGTTACGCTGGTCAACAACGAGTTTACCTACAGCACGCGCGGCGCGCCGCTGGCAAACAAGGCCTATACCTTCCGCGCCGATCCCGACCGCGTGAGCCTGATGAAGGAGCTCGGCGCGGATCTCGTGAGTTTAGCGAACAATCACGCCTACGACTACGGCGAGCTTGCCTTCGCCGATACCCTGCAAACGCTGCAAGACGCGGATCTGCCCTATATCGGGGGCGGGGAAGATCTGGCGGAGGCGTCCAGACCCTTCTATTTTATTATCAACGGCAGGAAATACGCGTTTTCCGCCGCCACGCGCGCGGAAAAGTATATCCTGACCCCGGAGGCGACCGAAACCTCGTCGGGCGTTTTGCGTACCTACGACCCTGCCGCGTATCTTGACGTGATCGCCGAAGCCGAAAGAAACTGCGATACGAACCTCGTGTTCGTGCATTGGGGCACGGAGGATTCCCACGCCACGGAAGTCGGACTGTACGAGCTTGCCGAGCGGTATATCGCCGCGGGCGCGGACGTCGTGATCGGCGCGCACGCGCACGTGCTGCAGGGGATCGACTATGGTCATAACGTGCCGATCGTCTATAACCTCGGCAATTTCCTGTTCAACGCCGAAACGGTCGAGACCGGGATTTTAGATCTGCAATTTGATGAACGCGGCGCGCTTTCCACGCGCCTGATCCCCTGCTTGCAGGAAAATTGCACGGTGCGCACGGTCTCCGGCGCGGACGCGAAACGTGTGCTGGATCTGATGCGCTCGCTTTCCCCGAACGCGGTCTTCGACGAAAGCGGCGCTTTCCGGGAAAAAACGGGATCGTAACGGATAAGGAGGGAGATCTACGTGGAACTGATTCTGCCGGGCGCGGAATATGCGCGCGCGATCGCCGCGTTCAGACAGGAGTTTCTCGATTTCGGCGGCGATCACGACGGGATGGGCTCGCTTGTCCGCGAGAGCGTGGACGAGTGGCTTTTGCATACGCGCGAAAAGAGCTCTCCCGAGACCTGTCCGCCCGATTTGGTGCCCTGCACGCAGTTTTTGTATTACCGCAAAGAGGATCGGAAGATCGTGGGCGCGATCCAGGTTCGCCATTATTTCAACGAGTATCTGGAAAAATATGCGGGTCATATCGGCTATTCCGTTTGTCCGAGCGAGCGGCGCCGCGGTTACGCCAAAGAAATGCTGCGCGCCGTTTTGCCGTATTGCCGGGATACTCTCGGCTTGAACCGTGTACTGATCTCGTGCAAAACCTCCAACGAGGCAAGTCGCAGAACGATCCTTGCCTGCGGCGGCGTGTATGAAAAGACCGTGCGCGAACCAAAAAAGGACATAGATCTGGAACGCTATTGGATCGAATTATGAGTTTTTCGTTTTATGCGCATAAAAATACAAATATGCGTTTTTGAAAAGGGTGCGGCAAGCGCGGATCTTATTCGAAAATCGGCTTTTTTCACGAAAATGAGAGGTCTTTTTTGTGAACGATTATTCGAAAAAATTATGAAAAAACTATTTACAAATAAAAAAGCTTGTGCTACAATTACCTAAACTATCGTGGCAACCTGTCTGATGAAATAATCGGCAGAGTCAAGGATCCCCGGGGCGGTTTTCCCGGAGCTTTCGTTGTTGAAATAGGCGACCGCCTTTTTCAAAATAATCACTACCATATCAAAAAAGGAGGAATACCCATGAAAAAGATCTTGGCGTTTATTTTTGCCGCGGCTATGATCTTTGGTCTCGTAGCTTGCGCGCAGAACGGCGGCGGGAACAACACTCCTGCGGAACCCGTGGTCGCTACGGATCCGTATGCCGGCAAGACGCACGCAGAGATCTCCGACGACCTGTATGCGAAGGTCCTCGGCGAATTTGACTCCGCTTACGCGGCAGCCAAGGAAGCCGAAAGCGTTTCCGAGAGATTCGCGCTGATGGCGATCGCCGAAGCGAAGCTCCTCGAGAGCGGCGTGATGCTTCCGTCCACCTCTAAGGGCGGCAACTATGCGATCTCCAAGGTGGCTCCGTACACCATCACCCCGGTCCTCTGGGGCAACGATTCCGACCGTTTCTACAAAGCGATC
The DNA here is from genome assembly GCA_902796545.1 of uncultured Ruminococcus sp. GTDB lineage: Bacteria > Bacillota > Clostridia > Oscillospirales > SIG627 > RUG14179. The sequence continues at coordinate 3,038 of CADBPF010000031.1, forward strand.
ATCGTTGACGGTGAAAACGCGATCAAAGCTTCCGAAAGAGACGAACTGAAAGCCCTCTGGGGCGAACTCAAAGGCACCGGCACCTATGAAGCCAAAGCCAAAGAGTATCTGGCCGGCAAAGGCTACACCCTGACCGACGTTTACGAACTCGGTTACACTTCCGATCCGCAGACCTGGGATGCGCTCAACACCTATCGTGCTGCTGATTCCGAAGCGATCGTCAACACCTACACCGGTCTTCTCGAATACAACATCGAGAACGTCCAGGTCCCGGCTCTTGCCGAGGAACTGCCCACCGTCTCCGAAGACGGTCTGACCTATACCTTCAAGATCCGCCAGGGCGTGAACTGGGTCGATTCCCAGGGCAAGGTGCTCGAAGAAGTGACCGCCAACTCGTTCGTTGCCGGTATGCACCACATGCTCGATGCGCAGGGCGGCTTGGAATACCTCGTCAGCGGCATCATCAAGAACGCTGATCAGTACATGTCCGGCGAGATCACCGACTTCAACGAAGTCGGCGTGAAAGCGGTTGACAAGTACACCCTCGAATACACCCTCGAAGCTCCCTGCACCTACTTCCTGACCATGTTCGGTTACAACATCTTTGCGCCGTTGAGCGAAGTTCAGTTCGAAGCCAAAGGCGGCGTTTACGGTGTGACCGAATTTGCGGAAGTTGCGGAAAGTGACTCCTACACCTATGGTAAGACCCCGGATGACATCGGTTATTGCGGCGCTTACATCGTCACCTCCAACACCGCGGAGAACTCCATCGTTTTCGAAGAAAACAAAGAATTCTACGATCCTTCCATCCTCAACGTCAAGAAGATCGTCTGGACCTTCTTAGACGGCAAAAACCCGACCGCGTCCTACGACTTCTTCCGTGACGGCAAATTCTCCGGCGCCGGTCTGAACACCCAGGCTCTGGAAAAATGCAAGACCGACGGTCTGTTCGATGAGTATGCCTACGTGGCTGCCACCGACGCGACCTCCTATCCGATGTTCCTGAACCTCTATCGTGCGCAGTACGGCAACTTCAACGACGAGACCGTGGCTCCGACCACCTTCAACGATGACGACAAGCTCCGTACCAACCTCGCGATGGAGAACCAGAACTTCCGTCTGGCGGTCACCACCGCTCTGGACCGCGGCGCGTACAACGCGACGACCCAGGGCGACGAGCTTAAGCTCACCAACCTTGTGAACTCCTACACTCCGGGCACCTTCGTTTCCCTGGAAGAAGACGTCACCGTGAAGATCGGCGATACTGAAACGACCTTCAAAGCCGGCACTTACTACGGCGAGATCATGCAGGCGCAGATCAATGCGGACGGCTTCCAGCTGAAAGTCTGGGATCCGGAAGCGGACGGCGGCATCGGCTCCTCCGCGGGCTTCGACGGTTGGTACAACCCCGAATACGCCAAAGAGCTCCTCGGCAAAGCCGTGGAAGAACTCAAGGCGATCGGCGTGGAAGTCTCCAAAGAGAACCCGATCAAACTGGAACTCCCGTACTATGACATCAGCGAAGTTTACACGCAGCGCGAGAACGCCCTGAAACAGTCCATCGAAGCCAGCCTCGACGGCATGGTCCAGGTGGTCCTGGTCGAAACCGGCGGCTCCAACGCCCTGAACTGGTACAACGCCGGCTACTATCCGGAAACCGGTGACGCCATGAACTACAACATCGTTGACGTGTGCGGCTGGGGTCCCGACTTCGGCGATCCGCAGACCTACCTCGACACGATGCTTGGTCAGCCCGGCGGTATGGCGAAGAACATCGGCTTGTATTGATTGAAAGATATCGGAGATATCGGATCATTCAGACAAACCGCTAAAATCAAATATCGCACCTGACTGATTCATTTCTGCACGATCGGGGGATAGTCGCTATCCCCCGATCGTGCAAGTGTTGTTTCTATCGGTGAATCTTCACCGATCCGTTTTTTTGAAATCAGAGGACACGCAAGGAAGACACCGTTATGACAAAGTATTTGCTCCGACGCCTGCTGCACGGCTTGATCTCGGTGGTGATCGTAGTTGCCGTCGTGATGCTGTTGGTCTATTCTCTGACCGACCGCGAAAAGATTTTCGGCAACGATCCCATGTTTACAAAGAAGGCGAGCAATCTCCGTATCATTTACAAGTACGAGCAGTGGGAGAAGTACGGGTATATCGACTACGTCACCTATAACGAGTATTTGATCGACCGGACTAAAAGCGGCGAGATCAGCGAAGAAGAACGCGCCGCCGCCGTCAATATTGCGCCGACCGCGGAAAAGATCGACGTGAACGGCAATCAGGTCGTTTCTCCGTACGCGAAAGGCGACGCTCCGGAAGTCAGCAAATACGTGCATCAATTCGTCGAATATTATGAAGCCCAGGGTTATACCGCCGTCCGGCTGAACGCGGACTATTATTCCGCCAAGACCGGCAAGCTCAACAACGGCGGCAAACAGGCTTTGTTCGTTTATAAAGACGTGCCGCTTTTGAAGCGTCTTCTCACCTATTTCGGCAATATCTTCACCGTGGACAACGTCCATTACGTGGACTCGTCCACGGATATCGGCGCGCGCAAACTCACCTTCACGCTCTACGACCCCGCCTACACGAAGCCGGACGGCACCACGCCGTTTTCGCCGGCGATCATCGGCAACGGCACGCGTCATAAATACCTGTTGTATTTCAACGATCAGTTTCCCTATATCCACCAGAACTTACTCAATATCAGCATGGGCACCTCGTATTCGATCAACAAAGGAGTTGACGTGTACGATACCATGACGCTCACCCAGGGCAAATACGTCAAGCAGGTCATCACCTATCCCACGGGGCTGATCGAGGAGAGCGCGGACGATCTGCACAGTGCGACTTATATCGCCGGCTCGCACGATTTGAGCGAGACCATCTCGGATCGCTTCACGGACGATTACACCAATATTTCCACGATCAAGGCAAGCAAATCCAAGATCGGCTTTTCCTTCGTGATCGGCCTGATCTCCGTGATCCTCGCCTATCTGCTCGGCGTGCCGCTGGGCATCCTGATGGCAAAGCAGAAGGACCGGTTTTTGGATAAACTCGGCACGATCTATATCATCTTCATCATCGCCGTCCCGAGCCTTGCCTATATCTTCATGTTCCAGGCGATCGGGCGCGCGGCGGGTCTGCCGAGCATCATGGACGTGAACAACGAGTCCTGGAAAATGTATATCCTGCCGATCGTTTCGCTGGCGCTCCCGTCGATCGCCAACCTGATGAAGTGGCTGCGCCGCTATCTGATCGACCAGATGAATTCGGATTACGTGCGCTTTGCCCGTTCCGGCGGTCTGTCCGAGGGTGAGATCTTCACCAAGCATATTTTCAAAAACGCGGCGATCCCGATCATCCACGGGATCCCGGGCAGCGTGCTCGGAGCGCTCGTCGGCGCGATCATCACCGAGCGCGTGTACCTTGTTCCGGGCGCCGGCAACCTGCTGACCAACGCGATCAACGCCAACGACAACGGCGTGATCGTCGGATTAACGCTGTTTTACGCGCTGCTGTCCATCGTCTCGCTGATCCTCGGCGACGTTCTGATGGGCACGGTCGATCCGAGAATTTCATTTACCAATAAGGCAAGGTGAATCGAATGGATAAAAGAGTTGACTTGAGCGAATTCGGTCTTTCGGACGCGGAACTCTTTTCCCGCGTCGATACCGATACGCTTTCCGCGGAAAAGATCACCGCGCCGCGATACAGCTACTGGCATTCCGTGTTCCGCGTGTTTTTCAAGAAAAAGCTGAACATCGTGATCCTGTCGCTGCTCGCGATCATCGTGGTCTTTGCCTACGTTTATCCGCTGTTTGCGAACTACGATCGTTTTGCCCACGTGCTCGTAGAGGGCGGGAAGCACCTGTCGCCCGAAAAAGCGATCGCCCAGCACCCGAACGACAGCGCGATCCATTGGATCCTCGGCTCCGGCGGCGCGGGCGAATCCACCTTCGACGCGATCTGGGTCGGCTCCAGGCTTTCTTTGTCGCTCGCCTTTATCTGCGCGCTCATCAATATGACCATCGGCGTGATCGTCGGCGCGATCTGGGGCTTTTCCAAGAAGTTCGATATGGTCATGCAGGAGGTCTATAACATCATCGGCAACGTGCCGTATATCCTTCTGATCTCGGTCGTCGTGATGATCTTGAGCGCAAGCTTCTGGTCTTTGGTGTTCGCCTTAACGGTCACCGGCTGGCTTGCCATCGCCTATTTTATCCGCACGCAGGTCATCATCATCCGCGACCGCGAGTATAACATCGCATCCCGTTGTCTGGGCACCTCCACCTTCCGCATCGCCTTAAAGAACATCATGCCTTTCATGGTTTCCGTGATCGTCACCTTAACCGCCACGGAGATCCCGTCGTATATTTCCTACGAAGTGTTTTTGAGTTATATCGGGCTTACCATGTCCGATATCTCGCTCGGTAAACTGATCGGAACCGCGCAGCCGTCCATGTTCACCCCCGGTATGCAGATCGAATTCTGGGCGCCGGTCGCGATCACCTCGATCATCACGATCGTGCTCTACGTGGTCGGCCAGAACCTGGGCGACGCGTCCGATCCGAGAACCCACATGTGAGGCATGGCAAGATGGATAACAGAAAAGTCATATTGTCCGTAAAAGACCTGGAAGTCAAGTTCCACGTCCGCGGCCGTATCCTGACCGCGATCCGCGGGATCTCGCTCGATATTTTCGAAAACGAATCCATCGCGATCGTGGGCGAATCCGGAAGCGGAAAATCCGTGTTCACCAAGACCTTTGCCGGGATGCTGGACTCCAACGGCTTCGTCAGTAACGGCGATATCATCTTCAACGACGACGAGCTCATCTCGACCGACGTGACCAACCGCAAGGGCAGAGTCGCGTCGATCCGCGCGAAACTCAATTTGGCCGCGGGCGTCGAACAGGCGTCCGGGATCTATCGCAAAAAGATGGATCTCATTGCGGAAAACAAGGCGCGTTACGAACTGGATCCGAACGAGGAAAAGCAATTCGCCGATCGCCTGCACGATCTGAATTACGCCAAGACCGAGGTCTATAACTATAAAATGACGCTGGATTCCTCCAAGGAAAAAGCGGAGATCAAAGAGAGCGAACGCAAGATCTCGGACTATGAAAAACAGATCAAAGCTCTGGAACGGGAAAAGAAGGAGCATATCCGATCGCGCCGGCAATCCGCCAAAGCGGACGCGGCGTATTTGAAAGACTATCGCGCGCGCCTTTCGCAGCTCGATCAGGAATACGCGGCGGCAAAGACCGCGCCGCTGACCGACAGCATCTCCGAGCGCAACCTGATTCTTGCCAAGGAAATCCTGCTTTCCACCGGACGTATCGGCGGTTTCCACGGCTGGAAGATGCGCCGCGATCTGGTCCGCGCCTGTCGGGAGGCGATGAAGACCGGGATCGATCTGTTCGATGAAGACGAGCGCAACCGTGTG
>CADBPF010000032.1 GCA_902796545.1 uncultured Ruminococcus sp.
ACGCTTGCGACCCTGATCGCCGCGATCCTGACCTGGAAAACGAAGCACAAATGGCTCGCGCCGCTGCCGCCCGTATTGTCCAACGCGCTGATCGTGCCGCTGATCTTCTATTTCACCGACCCGGGCGCCGGTTTTTGGGCGATCTATCCCGTGGGCGCCGCCACCGTGGGGCTCGGTGAGCTCGTGGTCTGTTACGGGCTCGGCATCCCGCTTCTTTACGCAATCGAAAAACTGCCGGTATTCCACGTATCATCCAAAAAGGAGAGCCGTTCATGACCGTAAAAAAAGCGATCATCCCCGCCGCCGGGCTCGGCACCCGGATGCTGCCCATCGCCAAAGCCGTCCCGAAAGAAATGCTCCCCGTGGTGGACAAACCCGTGATCCAGTATCTGATCGAAGAAGCCGTGGAAAGCGGGATCACCGAGATTTTAGTGATCACCAACCGCGGCAAGGGCGCGATCGAGGATTATTTCGACTATTGCCCCGAATACGAAACGAACCTGGAAGCCAAGGGCAAGACGGCGGAATTATCGGAGCTTGACCGCATCGCAAACCTTGCCAATATCACCTTTTTGCGGCAGAAAAAGCCGCGCGGGCTCGGGCACGCCGTGCTCTGCGCCAAGAGTTTCGTCGGCAACGAGCCCTTTGCCGTGCTCTACGGCGACGATATGATCCATTCCCCCGGTGCGCCGACGACCGGCGAACTCATCAAGCTCTTTGAAGAGTTCTCTCTTCCCGTGGTCGGCGGTCAGATGGTCGATCCCGAATGGATCTCCAAATACTCGTCCTTGAAACTCGAGCCGATCCGGGAGCGCGTGTACCGCGCGACCGACATGATCGAGAAGCCGAAAAAAGGCGAGGAGTTTTCCCTCTTTTCCATTTTGGGGCGCGTGGTGCTCACCCCCGAGATCTTCACGATCTTAGAACACACGCCGCCCGGCGCCGGCGGCGAACTGCAGCTGACCGACGCGATGAAGACCTTTGCGCGAAAGTACGGCATGATCGCCTACGAATTTCCCGGAACGCGCCACGATATGGGATCCAAGCTCGGCTTTCTGAAAGCCAACGTGATGCTCGGCGCGCAAGATCCCGCGCTCGGCGAGGAATTTTGCGCCTTTTTGAAAGAGTTTTCCAAAACGCTGTAAAAAGGAGTTGCATGATGGAGGATATCGCACGTAAATCCAAAGAGAATTACTACTTAGACATCGCTCAGTCCGTCGCACAGCGCAGTACCTGTTTGAGAAAGCGCTACGGCGCGATCATCGTGAAAAACGATACGATCATCTCCACCGGTTACGTCGGCGCGCCGCGCGGCCGCAAAAACTGCTGTGACTTGAAGCGCTGCCTGCGCGAAGAAATGCAGATCCCACGCGGCGAACGATATGAGCTCTGCCGCAGCGTGCACGCCGAAATGAACGCGATCATCGCGGCGAGCCGCGAAAATATGCTCGGTTCGACCTTATATCTCGTCGGCGAGGACGTGAAGACCGGAAAGCTCATCCCCGACGCCTGCTGCTGTCAGATGTGCAAACGACTCGTGATCAACGCGGGCATCACGAACGTGGTGATCCGCAACACCCCCGAAGATTACACCACGATCAACGTGCGCGAGTGGATCTTCAACGACGACAGCTTGAACGGCAGTTTCGGTTATTAAGGAGTATCGGGCAGCTATGGCAGAAACCCTGCAGACCGAGCGCGTGACGCACGTGCTCTACGTGGACGAAAACGACGTTTGCACCGCGCAGATGGCGGCGGCGCTCGCAAACGAGCTCGCAAAAGAACAGGGCCTGGACGTGGTCTTTTCCTCGGCGGGCGTCTTTGCCGCCGAACACACGATCACCGACGAATTGGCCGTGCGCGCGTTCAAGGAGGTTTACAACGTCGATCTTCCGGTCAAGCACAGCCGACCGCTCACCCCGGAGGTGTTCAACGAAAACCAGCGCGTGAAGACCACGCTCTACCGCCTCAATTCCTTTGTGAACGACAAGGCGCACCGCTGGCCGAACAACGGCAATTTCAATCTCGTATGTCCCGTCGGCAAGGACTATGAAGCTTACGTTGCCTGCGCGAAAAGACTCTATCCGGACGTGGCAAATCAGATCTCCGCGCTGGTCCAAGAAGGTCATGTTCTTCCTAAAGGAAGCAGATAACGAATCGATCTCTGCGATCGCGGCGCTGGAACGGCTCTGGTCCTCCGCGCCCTGGAGCGAGGACGCGCTGCGCTCCTTTTGCGCACAAAAAGAACACGCGCTTCTTCTCGTTTGTTGCCGGGACGACGCGCCGATCGCCTATCTTGCCCTGCGCTTTGCCGCGGACACGGGCGAGATCGACACCTTTGCCGTGGCGCCGGATCATCGCAGACAGGGCGCGGGAGAGGCGCTCTTGCGCGAGGCGATCCGGCAAGCCGGAGAACGCGGCGTGAAAGAACTGTTTTTAGAGGTGCGCGCCTCCAATCTTCCGGCGCGCGCCCTTTATGAAAAACTCGGTTTTACCGTTTGCGGCCGCAGGCCGCGTTTTTACAAAGACCCCGAGGAGGACGCTCTCCTCTATCGGATCAAAGCGGAGAAACAACGTGAAAATCCTGGGCATTGAGACTTCCTGCGACGAGACCGCCGCCGCCGTGGTGGAGGACGGCAGGACCGTTTTATCCAACGCGGTGCGCACGCAGATCCCCCTCCACGCGCTTTACGGCGGCGTGGTGCCGGAGATCGCCTCCCGCGCCCATACCGAGGCGATCTGCGCCGTGGTACAGGCGGCGCTGGATCGCGCGCGGCTGTCCGTAAGCGATCTGGACGCGATCGCCGTGACCGACCGCCCGGGGCTGATCGGCGCGCTGCTTATCGGCGTGAATTTCGCAAAGGCGCTCGCTTTGCGCGAAAACCTGCCGCTTGTTCCGGTCAACCACCTGCGCGGGCACATCGCCGCCGCCTACCTTTGCTATCCCGATCTGAAGCCGCCGTTTCACGCGCTCGTGCTTTCCGGCGGGCACACGTTTTTGTGCCGCG
>CADBPF010000033.1 GCA_902796545.1 uncultured Ruminococcus sp.
GCGCGTTTGCCATATCGTGAGCGCCGCGTTTCCGGGATACAAAAGCGAGGTCTTATTGCACCGGCTTTCCGACGAGGGCGTTTACGTGTCCTCCGGCAGCGCCTGCTCGTCCAAAAAAGCGGGCAAAAACCGCGTGTTACTGAATTTCGGGTTGAGCCGCGCGGAGGCGGACTCGACCTTACGCTTTTCGATCAGCGAAACGAATACCGCCCGGGAGATCGAACAGACGCTTTCGATCCTTGCGGCGCTTTTGAGGGACTGAATGAACGCACGTTGTATTTTACTCAAATACGGGGAGCTGGTGCTCAAGGGGGCGAACAAACGCCGCTTTGAAAAGGCGCTTTGCGACGATATTGCGCTCGCCGTGCAGCCGATCGGCTCCTATAAGACCGAATACCGCCAGTCCACGCTTTCCCTGACGATGGACGACGATTCCAAGACCGAGGCCGCTTTTGACGCGCTGACGCGCGTGTTCGGGATCGCCGCGCTTTCGATCGCCTATCCCTGTGAAAAGAATATGGACGCGATCCAACAAACCGTGCGCGAGGCGATCGTGCCGCAGCTTGCGGGATACCGTTCCTTCAAGGCGGACGCGAAACGAAGCGACAAGACCTTTCCCCTGACCAGCCCCGAGATCATGCATAAAATCGGCGATCTGATCGGCGAATGGTGCCCGGCGCTCGCGGTGGACGTGCACGACCCCGAGATCGTGGTGATGACGGAGATCCGCGATACCTGCGCCTACGTGCACGCGGGAAGCACTCCCGGCGCGCGCGGACTGCCCGCCCGCACCTCCGGGAAAGGGCTTTTGCTCCTTTCCGGCGGGATCGACAGTCCCGTGGCGGGCTATCTGATGGCAAAACGCGGGATGGAGCTTTCCGCTCTGCATTTCGAAAGCTACCCTTACACGAGCGAGCGCGCCCGCGAAAAAGTGATCGCGCTTGCAAAAAAACTGTGCCGCTACACGCGCACGCTTAAGCTTTCCGTCCTTTCCCTGACGGAATTGCAGTTGGAACTGAAAAAAGCCGTGCGGGAGGAATACTTCACACTGATCCTGCGCCGCGCGATGGTGCGCCTTGCCTGCCGGTTTGCCGCCGAGCGCAAGATCCCGGCGCTCATCACCGGGGAAAGCCTCGGTCAGGTGGCAAGCCAGACGCTGGACGCGCTGCGCGCGACCGACCTTGCCGCCAACCGCGCGATCCTGCGCCCCTGCATCGGCTTGGACAAAGAAGAGATCGTGACCTACGCGCGCAAGATCGACACCTTCGACACCTCGATCTTGCCCTATGAGGACTGCTGCACGGTCTTCGTGCCGCGGCACCCGAAGCTCTGCCCCGATCCGGAAAAGATCGCCGCGGAGGAAGAAAAACTCGATCTTGACGCGCTGTTGGAGCGCGCATACGCCACGCTGGAACATCTTTCGTTACGGGAGGATCGATTGGAATGAAAAAAACCGAAAAAGACGCGCCGTTATCCGAAGAACCGAAAAAACGCAGGCTCTCGACCGGGGGCAAGGTCACGCTGATCGCAGTCGGGATCGTTCTGATCCTGGCGCTCGCGACGGCCAGTCTGTTTTTGCTAAAGCCCGCCGAAAAGCCTTCGGTGAGCGCGGGAAACGACGAGCCCGCGCAGACCGGGACCGTGCCCGGACCCGAACCCGTAAAGGACGCCGTAAACGCACCGGTGCCGGAGGGCGCCTTGCTCAAAAGCGACCTAAACGACGAGTTCAAATACGATCTCTACGAAGATTACGCTAAGATCACGAAATGCTTAAACCGCACCTCGTCCGTGGTGACCGTGCCGGAAACGATCGAGGACAAGCTGGTCCTCTCGATCGGTGCGAGCGCCTTTTCCGGGTGCGCGCTCATCGAGGAGCTGACCCTGCCGGAAGCTTTGCGCGAGATCGGCCCGAGCGCCTTTTCGGGATGCACGGGGCTTGGTTACGTGAAGCTGCCGGACAGCCTGTATTTTCTCGGGGACAACGCGTTTCAGAACTGCCTGAGCCTAAAAGAGGTCGTGATCCCGCAGGGCGTGAAGCGCATCGGGAATTACGCCTTTGACCAGACGCCCTTTTACGAAGCGAATCACGACGAATTCTTCCTCGTGGGCGACGGCGTGCTGATCGGCTACTGGGGCGAGGGCGGCAACGTGACCCTGCCGGACAACGTGAAGATGATCTCGTCGTTTTCCTACAACCCCGGCGAGGAGACCAGCCCCGCCATCCGGATCACGGGACTGACGCTTCCCGAAGGTCTGGAAGAAATCGGCGATTACGCGCTGACCGCCTGCCTGAACGTGGGCACGATCCGCTTCCCCTCCACGCTCAAAACGATCGGGAAAAACGCCTTTTCCGGATGCGTGATGCTCGTTGACGTGCGCCTGCCCGAGGGATTGGAGCGCATCGACGACAACGCCTTTGCCTTTTGCGAGAATCTCTCCACGATCTCCTATCCAAAGAGCGTGACCTATATCGGCACGGATCAGTTTGAAAACGCGACGGACGCGTTAACGCGCATCTATTTGGCTCCGGACAGCTTTGCGATGAAGCATTTCCAAAGCAGTCCCTACGCGGATCTGATCGTGGAAGATACGGAATAAAAACGACCGAAACGACAAAAAACGGAACGGCACAGCCGCTCCGTTTTTTCTTTGCGCCCTTTATTCTTCAAATGCTTCCGCGACTTTGGAGAGCAGTTCGCGGATCTTCAGATGCTGGGGACAAACGCGCTCGCAGGCGCCGCAGCGGATACAGTCCGAGGCTTTGCCGTTTTTGCTCGTCAAAACCTCGTGATAGAAGCCCGAATTCCAACTGTGGAAGCTCTCGTGCGCGTTGAGCGCGGCAAAAAGCTCGGGGATGCGGATCTCTTTGGGGCAATGGTTTTCCTCGATGCAGTACCGGCACGCGGTGCAGGGGATCGGGTTGCGTTCGGCAAAGATCTTGCGCACCCGCTCGATCGCCTTGAGCTCCGCGTCGGTCAAGGGTTTGGGATTCGTCATGGTATCCAGATTTTCTTGCATTTGCGAAAAATCGCTCATTCCGGACAAAACCACGGCGATCCGGTCGAAGTCTGCCGCAAAGCGCAGCGCGTAACTTGCGGCGCTGCCGCCCAGAGATCTAAACTCCTCCGCCGCTTTTTGCGGCAGATTCGTCAGGCTGCCGCCCTTGATCGGCTCCATGACGATGACGGGCTTTTGATACTTTTCACAGACCTCATAGACTTTGCGGCTTTCCACGGCGGGATCTTCGTAATCGAGATAATTGAACTGGATCTGGACCGCCTCGATCTCGGGGTGCTCGCGCAGGATCTGCTCCAAAAACTCCGGCTTATCGTGAAACGAGATGCCGAAACGGCGAATCAGCCCTTCTTCTTTGAAGCGATACGCCGTTTCATACGCCTTGCAGCGGCGGAATTTTTCGTAATTGCCGCGCGCTTGCGCGTGCATCAGATAAAAATCGAAATAGTCCACGCCGCAGGCGGCAAGCTGGCTCTCGAAAAAGGGACGGATCTCCTCTTGCTTGGAAAAATAGGGCGCGGTCAGCTTATTGGTCAGAAGATACCGGCTCCGGTCGTAGCGGCGCACGAGGCAATCCCGGATCGCCGTTTCGCTTTTGCCGCCGTGATAGGGATGCGCGGTATCGAAATAGTTGAAGCCCGCGTCCAAAAACGCATCGATCATCCGAGAAAAACACCCATCGTCGATCTTCCCGTCACACATCGGCAGGCGCATACAACCGAATCCGAAGCTGCCGCGGATCTCCGGGAAAAACAAATTCCGTTCCATTATTTACTCCTGTTTTATCGGGATGCGCCGCATCAGCGGATAAAGTGGGTGCGGACCGTTTCTTCCGTTTCGGGAAGCCCGTAGGCTTCTTTGCCGAGGGCGATCGAGCGCATCAAAAAGACCATGTTCCGCGCGACGATGCGGGCGTTTTGCAAGCCCTCCAGATCCTGCTCGACCTGTCCCTTTTCTCTGCCGAACGCGATATTCCAGTATCTGCCGGAAGCGATCGGCATCTGGTTGAGCGTGAAATACTTGTTCAATTCGTCGAAGGTGGCGGTGGTGCCGCCGCGGCGGGCGACGGCAAACGCGGCGCCGACCTTCATCCGTTTTTCGCAATGGGAGCTGTAAAAGAGCCGATCCAAAAGCGCGACGACGCTGCCGTTTGCCGAGCCGTAATAGACCGGGGAGACGACGATCAGCCCGTCGGATCCTTCCAGCTTTTTCGCAAGCGCGTTGACCTCGTCGTCAAAGGCGCAGGCGCCCGCCTCATAACAATGCCCGCAGGCGATACAGCCGCGGATCGCGCGCGTGCCGATCCGGAATTCTTCGACCTCGACCTTCTCCTTTGCAAACACGCTTTCAAGCTCCGTGATCAGGCGTGCGCAGTTTCCGTCTTTTCTCGGACTGCCGTTGATGATGAGAACTTTCATAACCGGTTTCCTTTCTTAATCTTGCGTTCGGCGCGGCTTTCCGTTTCAGAAAGCCCGGATACCATTCTATGACCCAAGTGCGCGGAAAATCTTTATTCCAGCTCGAACATCCCGGTATAGAGATTGTAATACTTGCCTTTTTGCGCGATCAGTTCCTCGTGGCTGCCGCGCTCGATGATCTCGCCGTGCTCGAGCACCATGATCGCGTCCGCGTTGCGCACGGTGGAAAGCCGGTGCGCGATCACGAACACGGTGCGTCCCTGCATGAGCGTGTCCATGCCCTTTTCGATCAGCGCTTCGGTGCGGGTGTCGATCGAGCTGGTCGCCTCGTCCAGGATCAGAACGGGCGGATCCGCGACGGCGGCACGAGCGATCGCAAGTAGCTGCCGCTGGCCCTGGGAGAGATTCGAGCCGTCGCCGGAGAGGACGGTCTCGTACCCGTCCGGCAGGTGCTTGATGAAGCTGTCCGCGTTGGCAAGGCGGGAGGCGGCGATACATTCTTCGTCGGTCGCGTCGAGCCTGCCGTAACGGATATTATCGAGGATCGTGCCGGAAAACAGGTGCGTATCCTGCAAGACCATGCCGAGCGAGCGCCTGAGATCCGCTTTTTTCATTTTATTGATATTGATGCCGTCAAAGCGGATCTTGCCGCCCGGTACGTCGTAAAAGCGGTTGATGAGGTTCGTGATCGTGGTCTTGCCCGCGCCGGTGGAGCCGACGAGCGCGATCTTCTGCCCGGGCTTCGCGTAGAACGAAACGTGCTTCAACACCGGCTTTTCGGGAACGTAGGAAAAGTCCACGTCGAAAAAGCGCACGTCGCCGGAAAGCTTCGTATAGGTCACGGTGCCCTCTTCGGTATGCGGGTGCTTCCACGCCCAGACGCCCGTGTGGTGCGCGCACTCGGTCAGGTTCCCGTTTTCGTCTTCTTTTGCGTTGACGAGCGTGACGTAACCGTCGTCGGTCTCGCTTTCCTCATCCAACAGCCCGAAGATACGCTCCGCGCCGGCAAGCGCCGCGAAGATCGCGTTCATCTGCTGGGACATCTGCGTGATCGGGTTGGTGAAATTGCGGGTATATTGCAAAAACGCGGCAAGCGTGCCCACGTCGAGGACGCCGGAGAACAGTAAGATGCCGCCGATCGACGCGGTCAGGGCGAAATGCGCGTACGAGAGATTGCCCATGATCGGCATGAGGATATTCGCGTAGGTGTTCGCGGAGGTGGAAACTTGGCGCATCCGCTCGTTGACCTCATCAAAGCCCTTCTGACATTCTTCTTCCCGGCAGAAGACCTTGACCACGCGCTGACCGTCGGTCATTTCTTCGATGTAGCCGGTGAGTTCGCCGATACATTCCTGCTGTTTGGCAAAGTATCTCGCGCTCCTGCCGCCGACCTTCTTCAAAACGAAGAACATGATCGCGAGCATCGCGAGTACCAGCACCGTGAGCTGCCAGCTCAAAACGCACATCATGATGAAGATGCCGACGACCGTGGTGACCGAGGAGACAAACTGCGGGAAGCCCTGCGAGATCATTTCGCGCAGGGTGTCCGTGTCGTTGGTAAAGCGGCTCATGACCTCGCCGTGCGTGTGCCCGTCGAAAAACCTTAACGGCAAAGTCTGCATGTGCGAGAACATTTCACAGCGCAGTTTGTGCATCACGCCCGTGGAAACGACGAGCATCAGGCGGTTATACAGATAGGCGAGCGCCGCGCCGGCCAGATAGATCCCCGCCATCAGAGAAATGCTCTGCACAAGCGGCGTGAAATCCCGGCTGTTCGTGCGCACAAGATCCGCGATCGTGTTGATCACGCTGCGCAATAGAAAAGTCCCCGCGACGTTGGCGGACGCGCTGAGCAGCACGCTTACGACCACGACGATCAGTTTGCCGCGCCAGGGCTTCAGATACGAGATCAGGCGCGAGAAGATCTTGCGGAAATCCTTCGGTTTTGCCATACTGCGGCGACCTTTGCCGACCGGTCCGCGCGGCGCGGGAGCGGCTTGTTGTGTTTTTTGTTCAGCCACGGTCAGCCACCTCCTCGAGCGCTTCTTTTGCAGCTTCCTGCTGAGAATCGTAAACTTCCTGATAGATCGCGCTTCTTTGCAGCAGTTCCTCGTGCGTGCCGACGTCTTTGATCTCGCCGTCGTCCATGACTAAAATCAGATCCGCGTCTTTCACGCTGGAAATGCGCTGGGCGATGATGAGGGTGGTCATATCGTCGCGCGTGTTCTTGAACGCTTTGCGGATCTTCGCGTCCGTCGCCATATCCACGGCGCTCGTGGAATCGTCCAGAATCAAAATCTTCGGATCCTTCAAGAGCGCGCGGGCGATACAGACTCTCTGCTTTTGCCCGCCGGACAAATTCACGCCGCCCTGCGAAAGGTCGGTATTATAGCCGTCCGGGAACGAGGAGATGAACTCGTCCGCCTGCGCCGCGCGGCACGCCGCGCGGATCGTTTCCATATCCGCGTTTTCGTTGCCCCAGCGCAGGTTGTCCGCGATCGTGCCGGAAAACAGCGTGTTCTTCTGCAGGACCATCGCCACGCTGTCGCGCAGGTTTTCCAGCGTATAATCCTTCACGTCCCTGCCGCCGACGAGGACCCTGCCCTTCTGCACGTCGTACAGGCGCGGGATCAGCTGCACGAGCGTCGTTTTCGCGCTGCCCGTGCCGCCGAGGATCCCGACCGTCGCGCCGGCGGGAATCGAAAGATTCACGTTTTTGAGCGTGAGGGAATTTTCATTTTTGGTATAAGAGAAGTCCACGTGCTCGAAAACGATCGAGCCGTCCCGGACCGTTAAATCCGGATCCGCGCCGGCGTCGGAAATGTCCGGCACTTCCTCCAGGACCTCGACGATACGCGCCATGCTCGCGCGGCTGATGACGAAGGTCACGAACGCCATGGAAATCATGGTGAGGCTGACTAAAATCTGCGTGATATAGGAAATGAAGCTCATCAGCTCTCCCGTGGTCATGGTGCCGTTCAAGACGATCTGGCGGCCGCCGAACCAGGAGATCGCGATCATACAGGCGTACATCGTGAGCTGGACGATCGGCATCATAAAAATGATGAGCTTCTGCGCGCGCAGCTCCGCGCGATACACGTCCTCGGAGGAACGCGTGAAATTCTCGTCCTCGTAGTCGCCGCGCACGAAGGCCTTGACCACGCGGATGCCGATCAGGTTTTCCTGCACCTTCGCGTTCATCGCGTCGTATTTCTTGAACATGGCGACAAAACGCGGATGCGTTTTGACCGTGATGAAGAACACCACGCCGCCCAAGACCGGGATCGCCACCAAAAACACGAGCGACAGGCGCGCGTTGATCGAGACCGCCATGACCGTGGAGCCGACCATCATCAGAGGCGAGCGCGCCAGCATCCGGATGAAGGTCGTGAAGGTCATGCGGGTGAACATGATGTCGGTGGTCATACGGGTCACGAGCGACGCCGTGGAGAATTTATCCACGTTGGCAAAGGAAAAGGTCTGCACCTTCCGAAATTGCGCCGCGCGCAGGTTTGCCGCAAAGCCGGAGCCGGAGATCGCGGCGTATTTCCCGCCCAGAGCCCCGAACAGGAGCGAAAAGAGCGCGAGCAGGACCATGATCCCGCCGATGAGCAGGATATCGGCGATCGTAAATTCCCCGCCGGTACGCACGCCGAGCACCCCTAAAATGAGCCGCGACGCGGGATTGAGCTGCTCGAGCGACAGCCCGTTGACCAGATCGATGATCGCCGCCATCAAAAGCGGGATCAGGATCTCCATGAAGACCTCCAGGGCGACCATGATCGGCGTTAGGATCGCCTGGCGCTTGTATTTGCCGACGTAGGGCAAGAGTTTTCGGAACATAATCTATTGATTCGCCTTTCCGTGTAGTTTCTGCGCGAGCAGGAAGTTTTCCAAAAATTGCGCGTCGCCCGCTTCGCCGCCCAAATTCTCGACGATCTGGTCTAAGGACGCGTTGAAAGCGTTTAATTGCTCGTCCGTAAAGCCCGCGAACATGGCGCGGTTGACGGCGTCCGCCTTTTTGCGCCCGAGATCGGTGCGCTCCCTTCCGGACGGCGTTACGAACAAACGGTTGCGGCGCATATCCGACGGATCCGCCGTTTTTTCCAAAAGCCCGGCGCGGCAGAGCCGCTTCGTGGAGATCGCCACGGTCGCCTTCGACAGCCCGAGATTCTCGCACAGATCGTTTTGCGTGCAGCCCGCGTGATCCAGTACGTATTCCAAAACCGGCGTTTGACCGCAGAAGATCCCGAGCTCGGACAGATCCCTGCGCAAGCGCGCGCGGTGCAAGAGATGCATCCGGTCGATCTTCCAGGAGAGCCGCGTGTAACGGTCCATTCCATCCTCCGAAATCGCTAAAAGTTCGCCGTAAAACCAATTTGCTGAAATTATACTCCCGCCCGACGCGGTTTGTCAAGAAAAAAGCGTCGTTTCCCGTGCTTTTTCTTGTCTTTTTTTTGCGCCCGTGATAAAATGATCCGAGAAGTTTACGGGAGGGAAGCTTATGGATTTTGAGATCCGCGATCCCGGGCTCTTCGAGTCCGGCGAACAGAAGATCGCCTGGGTCAGGCGCAATATGCCCGTTCTTTCCGGCTTGGAAGCGGAGTTTTCCGCGCGCAGACCCTTTGCGGGACTGCGCGTTGCGCTCAGCGTGCATTTGGAGGCAAAGACCGCGTATCTTTGCCGCGTGCTCGCCTCCGGCGGCGCCGAGATGTTCGTGACCGGCTCCAATCCCCTCTCCACGCAGGACGACGTTGCCGCCGCGCTCGTGCACGGCGGGATGCACGTTTTTGCCTGGCACGGGGCGACGGAGGAGGAATACGAGCGCCATCTGCGCCGTGTGATCGAGCCCTCTCCGCACTTGATCGTGGACGACGGCGGGGATCTTGTGCAGCTGATCCGGACCGGATACCCCGATCGGATCGCAAGCGTGATCGGCGGCTGTGAGGAAACGACGACGGGCGTTTTGCGCTTGAAAGCCCTGGCGCGGGCAAACAAGCTGCCGTTTCCGATGGTCCTCGTCAACGACGCGGACTCCAAGCACCTCTTTGACAACCGCTACGGCACGGGACAAAGCGTGTTCGACGCGATCACGCGCACGACGAATCTGATCGTGGCGGGCAAGACCGTGGTGGTCGCGGGGTACGGCTGGTGCGGCAAGGGCGTGAGCCTTCGCGCCAAAGGCCTCGGCGCGAAGGTGATCGTGTGCGAGGTCGATCCGATCAAGGCGATGGAAGCGGTCATGGACGGCTTTACGGTACTGCCGATGAAAGACGCCGCGAAAGTCGGCGACTTCTTCATCACGGTGACCGGCTGCCGCGACGTGATCACCCATGAGCACGCGCTTTCCATGAAAGACGGCGCGATTCTGTGCAACGCGGGTCACTTCGACGTGGAGGTGGACGTGAAGGGCTTGCGTCTGAGAGCGCAGAAAACCTATGAAGCGCGCAAGAACGTAACAGGTTACGTGCTGGAAAACGGCCGCACGGTTTTCGTGCTTGCCGAGGGCAGGCTCGTGAACCTCGCCGCGGGCGACGGGCATCCCGCGGAGATCATGGACCTTTCGTTTTCGATCCAGGCGCTCTCGCTCGAATATCTGGCGCAGCGCCGGAATGCTTTGCCAAACGAGCTGATCGCCGTACCGCGCGAGGTGGATCTGGAAGTGGCGCGCCGGCGCCTGGACGCCTGGGGGCTTTCGATCGACGCGCTCACCGACGATCAGAAACGCTATTTATACGAGGAAGGCTGAAAACGCGCTTTTTCTTCTTGCCCGACCGTTTTACCTGTGTTATAATGAATTTGCTTTTCCGGATATCAATCTGACAGGGAGTGAGTTTTTTGATCTTTTATCTTCTGTTGTGCGTCATCGTGCTTGCCTTGGCGTACGTCCTGTTCAACTTTTTGCGGATCAGAAAAATGAAGGAAGGCACGGCGGAAATGTCCGAAATGGCGGGGATTATCCGTTCCGGCGCCTCCACGTTTCTGAAAACGGAATACAAAACGATCACGATCGTGGTGATCGCGGTGGCGATCCTCTTTTCGCTCTTCGTGGAGCGCACGAGCGGGGTCACCTTCCTTGCCGGCGCGTGTATGTCGAGTATCGTCTGCATCTTGGGGATGCGCAGCGCGACCTACGCGAACGTGCGCACCGCGAACCGCGCCCGCGAGACGCTCTCCATCGGCAAGACCGTGAAGGTCGCCCTTTGCGGCGGCAGTATCAGCGGCCTGTCCGTGCAGGCGTTCGGGATGCTCGGGCTTATCGCGATCCTGATGATCTCCGGCGGCATCCAACCGGGCGCTGCGGGCGGCGGCTTTTTGACGAGTCTTGACGTGAACCCGAGCATCGTGCGCATCACGACCTATTCGCTCGGCTGTTCGATCGTCGCCATGTTCAACCGCGTGGCGGGCGGAAACTACACCAAAGCCGCCGATATTTCTTCCGATATTCTGGCAAAACTGCGCCACGATATGCCGGAGGACGACAGCCGCGTGCCCAACGTGGTGGCGGACTTCATCGGCGACAACGTGAACGATATCGCCGGCAACTGCTCCGACCTTTTAGAAAGCTTCGTGGCGACGCTCGCGGCGGCTTTGATGATCGCGGCGACGGCGTTCGGCAACATCGAAGGCGGCGAGCTCTTCGGCGCGGCGACGCTCTATCCGCTCGTGCTCGCGGGCGGCGGGCTATTGAGCTGCCTGATCGGTCTCGGCTTTGCCGCGATCCGGAAAATGGGCGACAACCCCTCCAAAGAATTGAACCTTGCGACTTATTTTTCCGCGGGCTTTACGGTCGTGTTCGGGCTGGTCGCCGCATTTCTGATCTTCCCCGAAACGCTGGAGCTGACCGACGCGTTCAAGGTCGGCCGGCTCTCCCCGTGGATCTGCGCGGTGCTCGGCATCGTGTCCGGCGTGGCGATCGGCATCATCACCGAATACTACACGAGCGCGGACTGCAAACCGACGAAAAAGCTCTCCGAAATGGCGACGGAGGGCGAGGCCTTCGTGATCACCAAGGGCGACGCGATCGGCTCGCGCTCCTGCCTCTTACCGATCGCCGTGATCGCGATCTCGCTTTTGGTCTCCGGCTTTTTGTGCGGCACCTACGGCATCGCGCTTGCCGCGCTCGGGATGCTCTCCTTTGTCGGCACCACGGTCTCCATCGACGCCTTCGGCCCCATCGCGGACAACGCGGGCGGGCTTGCGGAATCCTGCCACCTGGATGAAAACGTGCGCGTGATCACCGACAAGCTCGACTCCGTCGGCAACACCACCGCCGCGATCGGCAAGGGCTTTGCCATCGGCTCCGCCGCCTTTGCGACCGTGTCTTTGATCGTCGCTTTCGTCGGCGCGTACCACGCAGGCGCGATCGAGCCTGTTTTGAACATCGCAAACTTCATCGTGATCGCGGGCGGCATTTTAGGCGGCGCGCTGATCGAATATTTCTCGGCGCTGCTCACCGACAACACGATCGAATCCGCGCGGCTCATGGCGGATGAGGGCGACCGGCAGCTTTCCGTGCCGGGCGTTTTAGAGGGCAAAGTGCATCCGGATTACAACCGCTGCATTGAGATGGCGGCGCGTCAGGCGCTCAAGAAGATGCTCTTCCCCTCCGTGCTCGCGCTGTTCATTCCGATCGCGGGCGGTCTGATCTTCGGCCTGGATTTCGTCGGCGGGATCCTGATCGGCGCGACGATCACCGCGATCCCGCGCGCGATCTTCATGGGCAACTCCGGCGGCGCCTTCGACAACGCGAAAAAGTATATTGAAAGCGGCGCTTTGGCCGGACACGGCAAAGGAAGCGCGGCGCACAAGGCCGCCGTGACCGGCGATACCGTAGGCGATACGCGAAAAGACGTGGTCGGCGTGGCGCTCGATATCTTCATCAAGATGATGTCCACCGTGGCAAATACGCTGGCGCCGGTCTTGCGCAATTTTACCCTGATCGGCTGATCGGGGACCCGTATCCCGGCAGACCCGCACCTTGATCTGCGGGGCGGACGAATCGTCCGCCCCGTTTTTTATTTCGTTTTTTCTTTACTTTCCTCGTTGCCATTTGCGCGGACTTGTGATATGATAAAAAAGTATATAATATATAATATGAATCCAATTTCCTTTGAGATCGTCAGTTGACGGGGAGTCGAAAAACCGATATGAACGCAGGCACGTCTGAACAGAAAAGTCCGGTTTCTTCCGGTCTGACCCCTTATTTATCGCCGCTTGCCGTTTGGGCGTTGAGTTTCGGATGCAGCGTCGGCTGGGGCGCCTTCGTGATGCCCGGGACGACGTTTTTGCCGATCGCGGGACCGCTCGGCACCGTGATCGGGATCGCGCTCGGCGCGATCGCGATGCTGATCATCGGCGTGAATTATCACTACATGATCTCCCGCCATCCCGACGCGGGCGGCGCGTTTTCCTATACGAAACACGCCTTCGGGCACGATCACGGGTTTTTGGTCTCCTGGTTTCTCGCGCTGACCTATATCTCGATCGTCTGGGCGAACGCCACGGCGCTTTCGCTGATCGCGAAATACCTCTTCGGGACGACGTTTCAGTTCGGCTTCCATTATCAGATCGCGGGTTATGAGATCTATTTCGGAGAGGCGCTGTTAGCGATCGGCGTGATCGCGCTGGGCGCGCTGATCTGCGCGTTTTACAAGCGCCTTGCCGGCTGGCTGCAGATCCTCTTTGCGCTCTTATTGTTCGGCGGGATCGCGTTCTGCGCGGTCGCGGTGCTCGGCAGCTTAAAAGGCGGGCTCTCCTCCCTTGCGCCCGCGTTTTCCTCGGATCGCGGAAACGCGTTCCAGATCTTCGGGATCATGGCGCTCACGCCCTGGGCTTTCGTCGGCTTTGAATCCATTTCCCATTCGGCGCCGGAATTCAAGGCTTCCCGCAAGAAACGCTATCTGCTCCCGATGCTCCTTGCGCTGATCGCGGGGGCGCTTTCCTATATCCTGCTTTCCCTGATCGGCGCCGCCGCCCTGCCGGAAGGATACGCCGACTGGACGCAGTATCTCGCGGATCTGAAAAATTTAGACGGGATCCCGGGGCTGCCCACCTTCTTTGCCGCCGAGGGCGCGCTCGGTACGAACGGAATCGTGATCCTCGGGATCGCGGTGCTCGGCGGGATCCTGACCGGGGTGATCGGCAACCTGATCGCCTCCAGCCGCCTGTTGTACGCGATGTCGGAGGAGGGGCTCATCCCCGCGTGGTTCGGCAAAATCGGCAAAGGCGGGACGCCGAAAAACGCCCTATGGTTTTTGGCGCTTTTATCCGTCGGCATCCCCTTTTTGGGCAGAACGGCGATCGGCTGGATCGTGGACGTGACCACGATCGGCGCGACGGTCGCTTTCGGCTACACCTCCGCCTCCGCGCTCAAAACGGCGCGCGCGGAAAAGCGCCGGGGAGTCGCCTGGACCGGCGCGATCGGTCTGATCTTATCGATCGTATTCAGTCTATACCTTTTGATCCCGAACCTGTGGAGCTCCAGTTCGCTCGCGACGGAATCTTACCTGATCCTTGCCGCCTGGGCGATCCTCGGGACCGCGCTGTTCCGTCTCGTTTTAAACAAAGACAAGGCGCGCCGCTTCGGGAAATCCACGGTCGTTTGGATCGCGCTCGTGTTTTTGATCTTCTTTACCTCGCTGATGTGGATGCGGCAATCCAGCCACCAGACGACCACGCAGCTTGTGACGAATCTAAGCGAGCACTATGAAGAAGATTTCCGAGAACACGGCGTTTCCCGCGACGAGATCGACCTTTCGGAAACCGAGGACTATCTGACCAAGCAGCTGGATCTCGCCAGCGATTCTTTGCAGACGAACAGTTTGATCCAGCTCGGATTGATCCTGATCGCGCTCGTGATCTTTTTCAATATGCACAACCTGATGAAGACCCGCGAGCAGGAGACCGAGCTCGAACGAATGAAAGCGGAGCACGAAAGCCGGGCAAAAAGCTCGTTCTTATCGAACATGAGCCACGATATCCGCACGCCGATGAACGCGATCATCGGCTATACGGCGCTTGCCAAACGCGAGGAAGAGCTTTCGCCGAAACTCGCGGACTATCTGGACAAGATCGATTCTTCGAGCAAGCATCTGCTCGGTCTGATCAACGATATTCTGGATCTGAGCCGGATCGAAAGCGGCAAGATGGAGCTCTCGCCCGAGCCGGGGGATCTCGTTTCGCTGATGGACGAGATCCAAACGATCTTCGATCCGCAGATGAAAGAAAAGAAGATCCTTTACACGGTGGACGCTTCCGGGGTGCGCGACCCCTACGCCGTGTTTGACCGCAACCGATTGGAACGCGTATTGTTGAATCTCGTTTCCAACGCCTATAAATTCACACCGTCCGGCAAGAGCGTTTGCGTGACGCTGACGCAGACAAACGACGCCGAGCGCAGTTATCTTTTGAGCGTCAAGGATACCGGCATCGGTATGAGCAAGGAATTTGCCGCGCACGTGTTCGAGGCCTACGAGCGCGAGCGCTCGAAAACGGTGGAAGGCATCCAGGGCACGGGGCTCGGGATGGCGATCACCAAAAGCCTCGTGGATCTGATGCACGGCACAATCGAGGTGCAGACCGAACAGGGCAAGGGCACGGAATTCTTGATCCGTCTGGACTTCGAGCCGGCGCGGAAAGAAGACCTCCCCGCGCCCGTGCAGGATGAAAAACTGCTTGCCCGCGACTTTACCGGCAAGACGCTGTTACTCGTGGACGACAACGAGATCAACCGTTCCCTCGCGACGCTGATCCTGAAAAAAGCGGGCTTTACGGTGGAATCCGCCGCGGACGGGAAAGAAGCCGTGGAACGGGTCCGCGAATCGGATCCGCGGCGCTTTGACGCGATCCTGATGGACGTGCAGATGCCCGTGATGAACGGCTATGAGGCGACCCGCGCGATCCGCGCGCTGCCGGACAAAGAGCGCGCGGCGCTTCCGATCATCGCCATGACCGCAAACGCGTTCAAGGAGGATCAGGACGAAGCGAAGGCCGCCGGGATGGACGCCTACGTGACCAAGCCGATCGAGATCGGCAAATTGTTACAGACCCTCGAAGACTTATTGGACTGATACGCTGATCGAAAGGAGCACCGAATTGACCGATACTCTGACGCAAGCGCCGAAGCCGCGGATCCGGTCCGTGGATCTGCTCAAAGCCATGGCGATCATTTTGGTGATCGCCGGGCACACGTATTTCGCAAACGCCGGCGTGAAAGCCTAGATCAACAGTTTCCACATGCCGCTGTTCTTCTTTGCGTCCGGAATGACGCAAACGGCGCGGCAGACCTTTTCCGGCGCATTGGACGCCGTTCGCAAAAGCTTTCTGCGCCTGATGATCCCCTATTTTGTCTGGGCGATGATCTACGCGCAGCTGACTTACGGCAATCTCCTGCGGATCGCTTACGGCAGCAATGAGATGCTCAATCGCGCGGGATCCCTCACCTACCTTTGGTTTTTGCCCGCGCTGTTTGTGGCGATCACGCTGTTCCAGTTTGCCGGATGTCTGTTCAAAAAATACTGGAATGCGCCGGTGAAGCTGCTCTTTGCGGCAGCGTCTTTTCTGCTTGCCGCGATCTTGCCGAAGCTGCCCTACGATTACCCCTGGGGGGTCAGTCAGGCGTTTTACGCGCTCGGCTTCATTCTGCTCGGAAACCTTGTGATGCCGATCGTGACGAGATCCCGCGAAAGGCTCCCGGGCAAGCCCCGTCAGGCGCTCGTCTGGGCCGGGATCGGCGCCGCCGCGGGCGCGCTTTCCATTTTCCTCTACCGCTTCAATCTGCCGGACGGGAACAGCATTTCCACCGCGCACTCCAAATACGGCAGGTTTTACTTATTCGTTCCGATCGCCTTGTGCGGGATCCTGCTTTTGCTTTCGCTGAGCATCCTGTTGGATCTCGTTTTGAATGAAAAAGCGGCAAAGCCTCTTTGCTATATCGGGCAAAACACGATGGCGCTTTTTGTGACGCAAAAACCGATCATCAACCTGTTCGGATACGTTTTTTCCAAATTCCCCCTGCCGGATCCGGTCGAATTGATTCTGACCTGCGTTTTCACGACCTTGATCGGCTGTATGATCGCCTTCATCCTCAACCGTTTTTTGCCCGCTATCCTCGGGAAAACGGACCGAAGGTCCGCGTGAACCCCCTCGATACGAAAGGATCAGCGCAATTATGACCTCGTTTTCCCCGGCATCGTTCGATCAGACGGCACCGGATCTTTCCAGCCTGATCTGGCTCGGCGAACAGGTACCCGGCGGTTTTTTCATCTACCGCGCGGACGATACGCAAGAGCTCCTCTACGCCAACCGCGCGCTGTGGCACATTTTCGGCTGCACCACGGAAGACGAGTTCCGCGCCCTCACCGGCTATACCTTCCGCGGACTGGTGCATCCCGAGGATTACGAGACGATCCAGAAATCCATCGACCGGCAGATCGCCGCAAAAGAAAACAACCGTTTCGATTACGTGGAATACCGCATCGTCCGGCGCGACGGCGAGGTGCGCTGGGCGGACGATTACGGTCATTTTGCCAAGCTGCCCGGCTACGGCGACGTGTACTACGTCTTTCTCTGGGACGCGACGAATCGCAGAAACGCGAAAGAAGAAGCCTTCCGCATGGAACTGGAGCTGGAAAAGGAAAAGCGCACAAGCGAGATCAAAAACGGCTTTTTGTTCAACCTTTCCCACGATCTCCGCACCCCGATGAACGCAATTTTAGGCTTTTCCGAATTGGCAAGTCAGAACCTTGCCGATCCCGATCTTGCGAAAAGCTATCTGGAAAAAGTCAGCGTCTCGGGAAAACTTTTGCTTTCGCTGATCGACGATATGCTGGAAATGAGCAGGCTCGGCGGCGGCGATATGCGTTTGAAAGAAGAAAAGACCGACTTAAAAGCCGAACTGAACGCGGTCTGCGAGCTGTTCCGGGCAACCGCCGAACGCGCGCAGATCACCCTGATCAAAGACCTGGATCTGCCCGAAGAGACGGTTTTGATCGACAAAAACCGACTCTTCCGGATCTTCAACAATTTAGTTGATAACGCGATCAAGTTTACCCCCAAAGGCGGGAGCGTGACCTTATCCGCGAAAGCGGATCCGAATCCGGATGAGACCGGCAAACGGCTTTATACCTTTACCGTTTCCGATACCGGCGTCGGGATCTCGGAGGAGTTTTCCAAACGTATTTTCGAGGTCTTCGAGCGCGAAAATAGTTCGACCCAAACGGGCAAGACCGGGACCGGGCTCGGGCTTTCCA
>CADBPF010000034.1 GCA_902796545.1 uncultured Ruminococcus sp.
ACGTAGGGGATCTCTTCGAAGTCGCACGCATAAGCGGAGACAGCCGGAGTCAGCGCCATGTTATAGACGTCGAGCTGGTCGAGATAGAGATCGCAGTAGTTGGTCGCCGCGTTGCTGCTGGTGGTCGCGTGCGCCGGGCCGTTCAGGCAGATCTGCACGTGGTTGGCAAGAGCATTCGTGGTGCGGTAGAAGGTCGCGCAACGGTTGTAAACGTAACCGCTGGTGCCGCCGCCCTGGTTGAGACCGGTGGCGTAGAATTCAACGGGATCGCCATCAATGAAGAACTCGGTGGTATGCGTACCGCTGGTGCCCTGTCCGGAAGACGCGAATTTGATCGTGTAACGGGCATACTCGGTCGGCAGTTCAAAGAACCAGGTCACGACCGTGGTCGTGGAGGCGCTGGTGGAGTTGCGGTTACCGTCGAAAAGCATGAGCGCCGCGTCGGTGCCGAGGGTCTCGTTATCATACTTTACGAAGACTGCCTGCATCTCATCGTTGTAGTTGTTGCCGCGCCAGGATCTGTTGGAAGCGCCGCCCTGGCTGAAGACCTGGAGAACCAGACCGCCGAACTGCAAGCCGGAGGGCCAGGTCGCGGTGACAGCGCCTTCATCGGTCATGGCGTTGGGGTCGGTGATCTTGGGCAGGTTGTCGATCTTCGCATACATATCGATGGTCATACCGTCGTTCTGATCGAAGATCGCGTTCTGCGTGGTGCCGAGGGTCTTGTTGGCAGTGCCGCCGTTCGGCTTGTAGTTCGCGTTGGCGGAGCCGGCGTTCACGAGGCGCGCCGCACCGTCCGCATAGGTCACGCTGCCGGATGCGTTGTCCACGTAGAAGTTGGCGGGCTTGGTAACGCTGGCGCCGACAGTCACTTCGTCGCTGGCCCCGTCAAGACGGAACTTCACGGCCGCGTCGTCATTGTTTTGCGCAAGGACGTACGCGGGCGTGTACGCAAAGGCAGGTACGGCGAGAACGCTCAGCATCAATACGCCGAGGATCGCCGCAAGAATGCGTTTTTTCATGTTGTTTCCTCCGTTTTTGTGAATGTTGTGTATCTCCGGCCGAGGCCTTACCCGACCGGATTGAAAAGCGGTCTTCCCGCGCTTTTCCTCCTTTCCGCCCCGGATCAGATCCCGGAACCGGAAATCTCTTGAGTCTGCCGTATCGAAACGGCGAAAATCGCCCGTTTTTCCAACGTTTTTTCAAATCAAAGCGCATGGAAAAGCGGGATAAAAAGCGGGAAATGCAGTCCATTCCCCAGTTTTCCGTCCATTATTGTAACATGAGACCCTAAAAAAAGCAAGGGTCGCTTGAAAGTTTGTATATTTTTCCTAAAACTGATAGAAGTTTTTTGGCAGAAATGAGAAAACGCGTCCCCGGCAGAAAAAACTTCTTTGCCGGGGGCGCGTTTTACAGCGTTTCCAAAAGGCGCGCGATCTCTTTGAAATCCAAAAGCATCGCCTCTTTTTTGCGCGGATCGCGCAGAAGCGCGGCCGGGTGGAACACGGCGAGGAGCTTTCTTGCGGAAACCGTGAAGACCCGCCCGTGTTCGCGGGTGATCGCAAAATCCGGTTTGATCAGGCGCATGGCGGCGATCCGCCCGAGGCAGACGATCAGCTTCGGGTCGATCGCGCGGATCTGCTCGTCCAGATACGGCTTGCAGGCGTCTTCTTCCTCCGGTAAGGGGTCGCGGTTATGCGGCGGGCGACATTTCAAGATATTGGCGATATAATACGCGTCCTCCCCGATGCCGACTGCCGCAAGATAGGTATCTAACAGCTTGCCCGCCGCGCCGACGAACGGCTTGCCCGTGAGATCTTCGTTCGCGCCCGGCGCTTCCCCGACAAACAAAAGCTTTGCTTTTTCGTTGCCGCGCCCGAACACCACGTTCGTGCGCGCCTTCCAGAGCGTGCATTTCCGGCAGGTTTCACATTGTTCCCGGATCGTTTCGAGCATTCGGTTTCCTCTCTTTCTTATATGTTGGTGTAAGCGGGGATCCCCTTTGCGGATCGTAAGAGAGAAAAAAGCGGCGAGAACGCCGCTTTTTTCAAACGCGATACATTAAATCGAGGTAGGTCGGGAAGGGCCAGAGATCTTCCGGCAGGTTCTTTTCCAGACTGTCGCAGGCGCGCCGGAGGGCGTCCATTTCCCGGATGACCCTGCCGCAGAACGCGCGGGCGCGGTCCTCTTCGTCGGTCTCTTTCATGGCCGCGGCGTGCTCCCGTTCCAATGCAGACAGCGCCGCGCGGGCGTCTTTGACGAGCGCCGTGATGCGTTTGAGCTCCTCCGCCTGCGCGCTCGCGTCCCCGCCCGCCGAGGCGATCTCGTTGTGATCGTGCGCAAGCGTTCCGCAATAGCGCATGGCGCAGGGCAGGATACTGCGGCGCGCCATTTCCTCCATGATGCGCGACTCGATGTTGCGCGTTTTGGAGTACAATTCGAAATGCACCGACGCGCGCGAGACGGTTTCCGTGCGGGTCAGCACCTTCTGATCCTCGAAGAGTTTGAGATTCTTTTCCCGCAGCACGCAGGGGATCGCGTCCACGCCGGTCGGGTGGTTTTCCAGCCCGCGCGCCGCCGCCTCTTTGACCCAGGATTCGGAATAGTTGTCGCCGTTATAGAGGATGCGGGCGTGATCGCGGCAGATCGTGCGCACGATCTCCCAGGCAAGCGTCTGCTTGTCACCGGCTGCTTGTTCGAGCTTTTGCGCAATATCGGACAATTCTTTTGCGACGATCGTGTTGATGATAAAGGTCGGGCGCGAAATGGACGCGGACGAGCCGCACATCCGAAATTCCATCTTGTTGCCGGTAAAGGCGCAGGGGGAGGTGCGGTTGCGGTCGGTGTGGTCGCGCTCGAAATCCAGCCCGGCGGAGAGATCCAGATGCACGTTTTTCACTTCCGACGCGGGTGTTTTTCCGTTTCCGAGCGCGGTGAAGAATTCCGCGAGATCCTCGCCGAGATACAGGCTCACGATGCTCGGCGGCGCCTCGGAGGAGCCGAGCCGGTCGTCGTTGCCGACGTTGGCGCAGGAATAGCGGATCAGATCCTGATACTCGTCCACGCCGGCGATCAGCGCCGCCATGAAAAGCGCAAAGGACAGATTTTCCGCGGGGTGCGCGCCGGGGTCGAGCAGGTTTTTGCCGGTATCGGTCGCAAGCGACCAGTTGATATGCTTGCCGCTGCCGCAGACGCCGGCAAAGGGTTTTTCGTGCAGCAGGCAGGCAAGACCGTGCTTTTTCGCCACGCGCCGCATGACTTCCATCACGAGCTGATTGTGATCGCAGGCGATATTCGCCCGGTCATAGACCACGGCAAGCTCGTGCTGCGCGGGCGCCACTTCGTTGTGTTTGGTCTTGGCAAACACGCCGAGCCGCCACAGCTCCTGATCCAGTTCGTGCATGAACGCGGACACGCGTAAGCGCAGTCTGCCGTAATAATGATCCTCCATCTCCTGCCCTTTGGGGGGCTTGGAGCCGAACAGCGTTCTGCCGCAGATCAGAAGATCCATGCGTTTTTCGTACAGCTCGCGGTCGATGAGAAAATACTCCTGCTCCGGACCGACCATCGGCGTGACGTGCGAAACCTCGCGCTGTCCGAGCGCGTGCAGTACGCGCACCGCCTGCCGGTCGAGCGCTTCCATGGAACGCAAAAGCGGCGTTTTCTTATCGAGCGCCTCTCCCGTATAAGAACAGAACACGCTCGGGATATACAGGGTGCGGTCGAACACGAACACGGGGGAATTGAGATCCCACGCCGTATAACCGCGCGCTTCAAAGGTCGCGCGCAGTCCGCCGGAGGGGAAGCTCGACGCGTCCGGCTCGCCCATGATGAGCTCTTTTGCGGAAAATTCCAAAATGGCGCCGCCCTCCGGGTCGGGGGCGAGAAACGCGTCGTGCTTGCCGGCGGAGACCTCGTTTAAGGGCTGGAACCAATGCGTGAAGTGCGTGGCGCCCAAAGAAACCGCCCAATCCTTCATCACGTTCGCGATCTGCCCCGCCGCGTCCTTCGACAGCGCGCTCTTCCCCGCCGCCGCGTCCAGATAGGCGCGGTAAACCGATTCCGGCAGGCGCGATTGCAATTCCTTTGCGGAAAAAAGATTCTCCCCGAAGCTGATGCTTCCCATGCGAAACGCCATGTGTCGTTCTCCGTACGGCAAATGAGTGTGCGGTTATTTCTCCACGCGGGCGCTGATATAGTCCGCCACGTCGCGGATCGTTTTGAGCCCCAAAACGTCCTCGTCGGGAACGCTGATGCCCATGGTATCTTCCAGGTTCATCAAGATCTCCACGATATCCAGACTGTCCGCCCCGAGATCCTCTAAAATGTTCGCGTCGTCCGCGATCTCGGATGCGTTCAGATGCAGTTGTGCGGCAAATACTTCTTTGACCTGTTCTAACATAAATCCATTCTCCGTTTCTTGTGAATCAGATTGAAATTGTATTTTACAGGGTTTTGCGCGTTCTGTCAAGTCAGCGCAGATCCCCCGATAAAATCCGCTTGCGGGTGGTTTCCGCGTCGGTGACGTAGAGCCGGTACCAGGTGATGAAAACCATGAGCGTCCACAGGCGGCGGTAATGATCCGCGGCGCCGTCTTTGTGTTCGTCCAGCAGTTTCAGGCAATACTCCTTGTCGATATACGCGTCCGCCGTGGAGTTCTCGAAGATCTCGCGGGCAAAGGGATACAGTTCGTCCTGCCGCAGCCACTTGCGCACCGGCACGGGATATCCGAGCTTCGGGCGCATCACGGTCGCCTCATCCACGAGATCGGCAAAGGCGTAACGCAGGATGTATTTCGTCGTATGGTGGGACAGTTTGTCTTTGTCTTTCAGCGTGCGCGCGACTTCAAAGACCTCTTTATCCAAAAACGGCACGCGGATCTCGAGCGAGTGCGCCATGGCGAGGCGGTCGGATTTGACTAAAATATCGCCGCGCAGCCAGGTGTTCAGATCCACGTACTGCATCTTCTGCATCGGGGAAAGATCGCTTGCCGCGTCGTAGAGCGCGCGCGTCGCGTCGGAAAAACGCCGGTTTTCGTCAAAGCAGCGCAAAAACGCGCGTTTCTGCTCTTCCTTATAGATAAAGGCGTTGCCGACGTAGCGCTCCGACAGGGGCGTGACGCCGCGTTCGATCAGGCTCTTGCCGCGCGCGCCCTCGGGCATGGCGGCGGCGATCGAAATAAGCAGGCGTTTGAGAAAGCCGGGCAGGCGGTAGATCTTGGACGAAAAGCGGCTTTCGTCGTACACTTTATAGCCGCCGAACAATTCGTCGCTCCCCTCGCCGGAAAGCACGACCTTCAGATCCTTCGCCGCGCGCTCGCAAATCAGATCGATCGCGACGGTGGACGGATCCGCCACGGGAAAATCCAAATGCCACACGACTCTTTCAAAGGCGCGGCGGAAATCCTCGGCGGTGGCGATCAGATTGACGTGGTCGATCTCCAGATGCTCGGCGATGCCGTTTGCCTCGGACACCTCGGAATACTCTTTTTCCCCGAAGGCGACGGTGTACGCCTTGATGCCGGGGGAGAGCTTGCTCGACAGGCTCGTGATGATCGCGGAATCGATGCCGCCGGACAAGAAGGTGCCGACCGGCACGTCGGAAAGCATGTGGCTTTTGACCGATTCGGTCAGGACCTCGCGCAGGCGGCGTGCCTTTTCGGCAAAGCTCATATCCTCCGTCCGCTGTTTCGAGGGGACGAGCATCGGGTCGAAATAGACGGTGATCTCCGGCTCCATACCCGGCTTTGCCGTCAGATACGAGGCGGCGGGCACCTCGAAAACGCCGTCGGTCAGGCTCTCGGTGCCGGGGACATACTGGAACGTGAAATACTGCTGCAGGCGCTCTTCGTTGACGGAAAAGCCGCCGAAATCGGGATCGGCGAAAAAGGCCTTGGCTTCGCTCGTGAACGTAAGCCCGGTATCCGTTTTGCGGTAATACAGCGGCTTGATGCCGAAGCGGTCGCGGGCAAGCAGGAGCGTTTCGTGTTCGCGGTCGTAAAAGGCGATCGCGAACATCCCGCGCAGGCGCTTCACAAAGCCGGCGCCCTCTCTTTGATAGAGCCGGAGCAGGACCTCGATCTCGCTGTTGGTCTCAAACCGGACGCCCGCGTCGGACAGTTCTTTTTGCAGGATCGGATAGTTATAGATCTCGCCGTTGAACACGCCGGTATAGCGCCCGTTCTCGATCGAAAAGGGCTGAACGCCGCCCTCCAAATCAATGATCGAAAGCCGCCTGAACGCCGCGCCGAACGCGCCGTCGAAAACCGTTTTCGCGTCGTCGGGCCCGCGGCTTCGGATCACCGCGCCCATCTCTTCGATGCTCGCCTGATCCTTTGGCGTCAACGCCGTTTGAAAACGACCGGAAAAACCGCACATGCGTTTTGACTCCTTACTTTGAACTTACAGTAATTTCCATTCCGCTTCTTTGTGGAAGCCGGATTCCAGCCGCCAGGTGAAGAACACGAACACCAACAGCGACAAAAGCACCAAAAACACGAATCCTTCCAGCATATCGTGCAAGATCTCCCCGCGCGGGATGAAATAGTAATACGCGCTGAACACGGCGTTCAACAGACAAAAGGCGATCGCCGCGTTGCGCCGGGGCTTCAGGTCGATCTGCGTGACTTCAAAAACCGTTTTCACCAAGATCACCGCAAGATAACAAAACGCCGCCGCGGCAAGCGCCGCCTGCAAAATCCCCAAAGGCACGGCGAGCGGCTGGTGCGAAAAGCTCGCTTCCGCCACCGCGCTCGGCGCGGTGTAAAGCACCCGGTAGAGATAGATCGCAAGCTCGATCACAAAGCCCAGACAGCAAAGCGCGTATTCCCATTTTTTGGCCGGGCGGTAGGTTTTGAGCCGGTGCAGGATGAATGCGGCGAACACGAACACGAGCGCCGTCGGCAAGACGCTGACGGAATCGAAATAGTAATCCGCGCAAAAGAGAGACGCGGCGATCAACAGCGAAAAGGCGCCGGAAAAGGCAAAGCGGATCCGAAGCCCCGGATGCACGCCCTCGTCGCTCATGGCGGCGTCGCGGATCCCGTCTAACAATCCCCCCTCCTTTGCGCTTTCGGCAAAGAAGCGGCGCAGTCTGACCGCGGCAAGGATGCCGAGGATCAGAACGCCCAAGACCGAGATCGCCAAAAGCGCGATCCGCACGAATTTCAGGCTCGTTTCCATACGTATGCTCGCGGTGTTGTATTCGAGCGTGCTGTCCTCGGAAAAGAGGGTGACGAAATCCGGGATCATCGCGGCGATATGCTTCACGTACACGAACACGGTCAGCGTGCTCTGCGCAAGCTCCAGATACTTGATCCCGACCTTGCTGTCGTGGCGCACGGCAAGATAATTATACATTTCAAACAGGTCGCGTACCAGAGAGCCCTCGAGCAAAATGCAGAGCACCCCGAACGAGAAGCTCAACAGCATATTCGTGTTGCCCTGATCGGACGAGGAGCCGCTCGACCAGAAAAACACGGGCGCAAGAAGGGTGCGCACCACGCTCAAAGCAAACAGATAGACCGTCGTGCGGCGGGCGGAAGCGGCGCGGGCATCCACGAACAAAAACTGCGAAAGCCCGGACAGGATCAGCATACAGCCCAAAAAATCCGGGATCAGATCTAAAAACGAAACTTGCGGATTCAAAAAGAAGAGCAAACCGAAAAAGACGAGCCGATAGCCCTTTTTCGGTTCGATCTGTTTTGAGCCTGACATATACCGCTCCTTTGGTTTTGTCTTTGGTCTATGCGATCGTGATCCGCCGCCAGGCGGAATACAAAACGAGTTCCACCGGGATCAGATAACACATGGTCAGAATGCTTGCCGCAAGCGCCGCGTAAAACAAGACCTGCGCGCCGATCACCAAAAGCGCGATCCGCACCGCGATCAAAAGCGCAAAGCAGACGCTGACCCAGATCACGCGCGCTTTGAGCGCGCGGATCAGATCTTCCTGCCCCTCGCACAAGGACGCGATCCGGATCACGCCGCAGAGAAGAAAATAATGGAAGATCATGCGGACGACGGGCTCGATCACCGAATAGGCGTTTTCGGAAAACGCCTGCACGGCGGGAAGCGTGATCCAGCGCAGCCCGCTTGCCAGCTGCAGCGCGGAAAGCGGCAGCATAACAAGACAGATCACCGCGCCGATTTTCAGCGATCTCGACCATTTTCCGAGTTTCAGACAGCCGATCGCCAAGAAAAGCCAGGCGACCAGATCCGGAAAAACGTCTAACTGCAGACCGGAGGACGTGCGCAAGGTAAAGTCGCAGAAAAAGAGATAGCCGAACAGAAAAGCGCCGAAGCCCATCAATCGCCCTCTCCGGACTCTTTGAGCCCGCAGCACTTTTTATACTTTTTGCCGCTGCCGCAGGGGCAGGGGTCGTTGCGGCCGACCTTTTGCGCCCGGGTATTGCGCTTGGGCTGCTGCTTGACAGCCTCGCCCGCGTCGCCGCCGCCGCCGTGGGACGCGCCCGTGATCTTTGCCACCGATTCGCGGCGGATCTCGTGGCTGATCGGACGCACGCAAAGCAGCTTGATCGCGGTATCCGCCTGGATGGAAGCGACCATTTCGTCGAACATTTCGCCGCCGATGATCTTATATTCCGCGACCGGATCGCGCTGGCCGTACGCCTGAAGCCCGATCGAGCCCTCCAGATCGTCCATCGCGTCCAGATGCTCCATCCACTTGCGGTCCACTTCGCTCAATAAGACCACGCGCTCGAGTTCGCGGAATTTCTCTTCTCCGAACACCTGTTCCTGCGCCGCGTAGATCGCGCTGGCCTTTTCCCAGGCAAAGTCGGCAAGCTCCTCCGCGTTCTGGAATCTGCGCGCTTCCCGTTCGTCGCCGAGCAGTCCGCGCAGATCGGCGTTCAAGGCGGCAAGATTCCAGTTCTTGCCGTCGTCGTCCGCGCAATGCAGTCCGACGGCGGAGCGCACGGTGCGCTCCAAAAAGCCCAGGATCTTATCTTTGAGATCCGCGCCGTCCAGAACCTCTTTTCGCTGATCGTAGATGATCTTACGCTGCTGATTCATCACGTCGTCGTACAAAAGCACGTTGCGGCGGATGCCGAAGTTCTTGCCCTCCAGCATCTTCTGCGCGCGCTCGATCGCGCTCGAGACCATTTTCAGATCGATCGGCTGATCGTCCGGCAGGGCGGAAGCGAGTCCGAGGATGCGCTCGGAGCCGAACAAGCGCATCAGATCGTCCTCAAAGGACAAATAGAAGCGGCTTGCGCCCGCGTCGCCCTGACGGCCGCTCCGGCCGCGCAGCTGATTGTCGATGCGGCGGGATTCGTGGCGCTCGGTGCCGACGATAAAGAGCCCGCCTGCGGCTTTGACCTTTTCGATCTCGGGGGCGAGGGCTTCTTTATATTTCGCGATCAGTTCGTTAAAATGCACGCGCGCCGACAAAACTTCCTCGTCGTCCGTTTCGAAAAACGCGTCGGCGGCGGAAATGATCTCCTCGGGATAGCCCTCGCGGCGCATTTCGGCGATCGCCATATATTCCGGGTTGCCGCCTAAACGAATATCGGTGCCGCGGCCCGCCATGTTCGTGGAGATCGTCACCGCGCCGAACGCGCCCGCCTGCGCGATGATCTCCGCTTCTTTCAGGTGGTTTTTCGCGTTCAGCACGTTATGCTTCACGCCCGCCCTCGAAAGAAGCCGCGACAAATGCTCGCTCTTATCGACCGAGACCGTGCCGACCAGGACCGGCTGCCCTTTTTCGTGGCAGGCGCGGATCTGCTCGATCACGGCGTCGTATTTCGCCGCCTCGGTCTTATACACGCAGTCCGGATAATCCTTCCGGATCATCGGCATATTCGTCGGGATCTCGATCACGTCGAGCGCGTAGATCTCTCTGAATTCGATCTCTTCGGTCAGCGCCGTACCGGTCATGCCGGAGAGCTTATCGTAGAGCCTGAAATAATTCTGGAACGTGATCGTGGCGAGCGTTTTGGACTCTTTTTCCACCTGCACGCCCTCTTTTGCCTCGATCGCCTGGTGCAGTCCCTCGTTGTAGCGGCGGCCGAACATCAGGCGGCCGGT
This sequence comes from uncultured Ruminococcus sp., assembly GCA_902796545.1. Classification (GTDB taxonomy): domain Bacteria; phylum Bacillota; class Clostridia; order Oscillospirales; family SIG627; genus RUG14179. The sequence goes on from CADBPF010000034.1 coordinate 10,047, forward strand.
GAAGGCGTCCACGATGACGACCTTGCCGTCTTTGACGACGTAGTCCACGTCGCGCCGCATCACGCCCAGCGCGCGGATCGCCTGATTGATATGGTGGTTGAGCGTGGTGTTGTCCGGGTCGGTCAGATTCTCGACCTTGAAATAACGCTCCGCTTTCGTGACCCCGCGCGCCGTCAGCACCGCGGTGCGCGCCTTTTCATCGACGATATAGTCCGCGTCGATATCCTCGTAAAGCTCCTTGGAATCGGTCTCCTTGATGCGAAACTGCTTCAAGGTGCGCGCAAAGGCGTTTGCCTCTTCGTAGAGGCTCGTGGAATTTTCGCCCGCGCCGGAAATGATGAGCGGCGTGCGCGCTTCGTCGATCAGGATGCTGTCCACCTCGTCCACGATGGCAAAGGCGTGCCCTCTCTGGACGAGATCCTTTTTGTAAAGCACCATGTTGTCGCGCAGATAGTCGAAGCCGAACTCGTTGTTCGTGCCGTAGGTGATGTCCGCGGCGTACGCCGCCTGCTTCTCCTCCCGCGTGCCGCCGTGGATCACGAGCCCGACGGTAAGCCCCAGATAGTTATACACCTTGCCCATCCATTCGCTGTCGCGCTTGGCAAGGTAATCGTTCACGGTGACGATATGCACGCCGCGCTCCGTGAGCGCATTGAGATAGGCGGGCAGCGTGGCGACGAGCGTTTTGCCCTCGCCGGTCTTCATCTCCGCGATGCGCCCCTGATGCAGGATCACGCCGCCGATGAGCTGGACGCGGTAATGGCGCATCCCGAGCACGCGATCCGCCGCCTCTCTGACCGTGGCGAACGCGTCGGGCAGCACGTCGTCCAGGCTCTCGCCTGCGCGCAGACGCTCTTTGAGTTTGGCGGTCATGCCCTTGAGCTGCGCTTCGCTCATGGCGCGGTAGCGGTCTTCCAGCGCGCAGATCCGATCCACGATCGGACGGACGCGCTTGAGCTCGTGGTCGCTGTGGGTGCCGAACAATTTGGATGCGATACTCATAATTCTCCCGGTTTGACGCGCAAAAATCGCGTAAAGTTGATATAGATAGTTTATTATACCGCAAGCAAAGGGAAAAAACAAGCGTAAAATGCAAAAAGCGCCCGCCCGAATCGGGCGGGCGCGGCGCAGATTATTTGCCGATCTCGATACTCGTCACGGTCTCGCCGCCGTGATCCTCGTAGCCGGTCCCGTCGTCGTAAAGCCCGACGATGAGATAGCGCGCGTCGTCGGTCAGTATGATCGAGGGATTGACTGTAAGCTTTGCCAGTTCGTATTCCTTGAATTTCTGCCCCGTTTCCCAGGAATACAGGCGCAAAACGCCGCCGAGCAGATCCGCGTCCGGCACATAGGACGCAAGGTAATTGCCTTGCCGGTCCACGCAGAAATCCCGGTCCCGCGCGCCCGCGGGCAATTCAAGCGTCCGTTCGGTCCCCTCGTCCAGATCCCGCAGAAGAAAGACGCGTTTTCCCTCTTTTCGCGTTTCGAAAAGCACCTTCGTCGTGCCCGCGATCGGCATAGCGGAAAGAAAATCGAGCCGGGTCTCTCCGAGCGATTCCGCCTGATAGCCGATCCCGAAATAGGCGTATCCCGTTTCGCCGTTCCGGTCATAGGCGTAGTATAAGCGTTCGCCGTCCGCCGATACGCACAGGATGCGCACAAAGCCGAGCGGATCCAGTTTTTCTTTCGGCATCACGACGTATTCGTTCGTTTCCAGCCCGGAATAGTTTCCGGTAAACGAAAACTCCGCGGTGAGCAAAAAACGCTCCGTTTCGTAGTACAAAGCCCCGTCCGCGCCGAACACCGGCTCGGATGTAAATGCCAGTTTCCCGTTTTTTTCAAAGCTGATCCCGCCGCCCTCGTCGAGCGACAAAAACCAGATCTTCCCGCCGGCAAAGCATAACGCCTTATCCTCGCCCAGATCGTACACCGCGCCCGGGACCGAGCGGGTCACGAAAAGATCCTCGTTGGAAATGAGGTTCGGCAGCGCGAAAAAACCGCAGGTATAGCCCGTATCCGTGCGCGACAGATAGCAGACCCCGTTTTGCGTGGGATAATAGCGCGTTTCCGGCTCGCTTTGTCCCTCGTACGCCGTGATGCGGAACAGCGGGTTGAGCCGGTCCGCGCCGACGGCGGGAACGGACGGCGGCGCGCTCGGCTCGGGATCGGTCTTCGCGCAGGAACAGACCAGCGCGCAGCACGCAAGCGCAAGTAAAAATGAGATCAGGCGTTTCATAAGGTCCCTCCGGTTTGGTTACGGGTATTATAACACACTTCGGCTTTTTCTCAAAAACTTTTCTTTTTTCACAAAAATGGATGCGCTTTTTTCGTTTTTTGCGCAAAATGGATATTTACAGTTCCAAAAAAAAGTGATATGATAGATGATGCGATTTAGCGTGCCGACAGGTGCGGTGGGACTGTCGGGCAGTACGCTTTCCCACCGGGAACGGAGTTGAAACATGGCAAGACAGAAATTGACAATGGATGGGAACACCGCGGCGGCGCACGTGTCCTACGCGTTCACCGAGGTCGCGGGCATCTATCCCATCACCCCCTCGTCCCCCATGGCAGAAGCGACCGATAAGTGGTCCGCCGAAGGAAAGAAAAACCTGTTCGGCCAGCCCGTCAAGATCGTGGAGATGCAGTCCGAAGGCGGCGCCAGCGGCACCGTGCACGGCAGCCTTTCCGCCGGCGCGCTGACGACGACCTACACCGCGTCGCAGGGGCTTTTGCTGATGATCCCCAACATGTATAAGATCGCAGGCGAACTCTTGCCGGGCGTGATCCACGTTTCCGCCAGAGCGCTTGCCAGCCACGCGCTGTCCATCTTCGGCGATCATTCCGACGTGATGGCCTGCCGTCAGACCGGCTTTGCGATGCTCTGCTCGGGCAGCGTGCAGGAGGTCATGGACTTAGGCGCGGTCGCGCACCTGTCCGCGATCAAAGGCAGAGTGCCGTTTTTACACTTCTTCGACGGCTTCCGCACGAGCCACGAGATCCAGAAGATCGAAGTCTGGGATTACAAGGACCTCGACGAAATGCTCGACTACGACGCGGTCAAGGCGTTCCGCGAACGCTCCATGAACCCCGATCATCCGACCCTAAAGGGCACCGCGCAGAACCCGGATATCTTCTTCCAGGCGCGCGAAGCCTGCAACCGGTATTACGACGCGCTTCCCGCCATCGTGGAAGACTACATGGCGAAAGTCAACGCGAAGATCGGCACGAACTATCAGCTCTTCAACTACTACGGCGCGCCCGACGCGGACAAGGTCATCGTCGCCATGGGCAGCGCGACCGACGCGCTTGAAGAAACGGTCGATTATCTGAACGCCGCCGGCGAAAAAGTGGGGATCGTGAAGGTGCGCCTGTACCGTCCCTTCTCCAACAAGCACCTGGTCGCGGCGCTCCCGAAGACGGTCAAAAAGATCGCGGTGCTCGACCGCACCAAAGAGCCCGGCGCCGCCGCGGAACCGCTGTTTTTGGACGTTGCCAACGCTCTGCGCGGCACCGAATTTGAAAACGTCGTCCTGACCGGCGGCCGTTACGGTCTCGGCTCCAAGGACACCACGCCCGCCGACTTCATCGCCGTCTATCGCAACCTGGACGCGAAGGATCCCAAAAAGATCTTCACCCTCTCCATCAACGACGACGTGACGTACCTCTCCCTGCCGATCGGCGAAAACCCGGACACCGCCCCGAAGGACATGATCTCCTGCAAATTCTGGGGGCTCGGCAGCGACGGTACCGTCGGTGCGAACAAGAACTCCATCAAGATCATCGGCGACCACACGGACAAGTACGTGCAGGCGTATTTCGCCTACGACTCCAAGAAGTCCGGCGGCGTGACGATCTCCCACTTGCGCTTCGGCGACAGCCCGATCCGCTCCACCTACTTCGTTTCCAAGGCGGATTTCGTCGCCTGCCACAACATTTCCTACGTGGATAAGTACGACATCACCGCCGACGTGAAAGAGGGCGGCACCTTCCTGCTGAACACCGCCTGGAACGAGGAAGAGATCGAAAAGAACCTGCCGAACAAGATGAAACGCGATCTTGCCGTCAAACACGCGAAATTCTACACCGTGGACGGCGTGGGCATCGCCCGTGAGATCGGCCTTGGCAACCGCATCAACATGATCCTGCAGGCGGCGTTCTTCAAGCTCGCGAACATCATCCCGATCGACAAGGCCGTGGAATACATGAAGGCCGCGATCGTCAAGACCTACGGCAAAAAAGGCGAACAAGTGGTCGCCATGAACCAGACCGCCGTGGATCGCGGGATCGAAAGCCTGCACGAGATCACCGTGAAACCCGAATGGGCTTCCCTGCCGGTCGATAACAAAAAAGCCTCCGGCATCGACGCCGACGGCAAGCTCAAAGAGTACGTGGAAAACATCCTCGTGCCCGTCAACGCCCAGCAGGGCGACAAGCTGCCCGTCAGCACCTTCGTAGAAGACGCGGACGGCGTGATCCCCGAAGGCAGCGCCGCCTTCGAGAAGCGCGGGATCGCCGTGGACGTGCCGTGCTGGCTGCCCGACAACTGCATCCAATGCAACTTCTGCTCTTACGTTTGCCCGCACGCGGCGATCCGCCCCGTGCTCCTCAAAGCGGACGAGGCGCCCGAAGGCATGAAGCTTGCCGACGCGAAAGGCGGCTTGGAGGGCTACAAGTTCGGAGTCACCGTGAGCGTGCTCGACTGCACCGGCTGCGGCTCCTGCGCGCTGACCTGCCCCGGCTTCAAGGGCGAAAAGGCTCTGACCATGAAGCCGCTCGACACGCAGCGCGAAGAACAGAAATATTTCAGCGAAAGCTACAAGCACGCCGACGATCCGGCGGTTTTGGAAAAATTCAAGCCGACCACCGTCAAGGGCAGTCAGTTCAAACAGCCCTTACTCGAATTCTCCGGCGCGTGCCCCGGCTGCGGTGAAACGCCCTACGCGAAGCTCGTCACCCAGCTCTTCGGCGACCGGATGTTCATCGCCAACGCGACCGGCTGCTCTTCCATCTGGGGCGGCTCCAGCCCGGCAAGCCCCTACACCGTGAACAAGGAGGGCAAAGGTCCCGCCTGGGCAAACTCCCTCTTTGAGGACAACGCCGAATATGGCTTGGGTATGGCGATCGCCGTGCTCCAGCGCCGTGAAAAACTCGTCGAGATCTTAAAAGAACTCGCCGAAAAAGACGCGTCTCTCAAAGGCGTGATCGACGCCTGGATGGAAGCAAAAGACGAGGGCGAAGGCTCCAAAGCGCCGAGCAAGGCGCTGGAAGACGCGCTTGCCGCCTCCAAAGACGAGCTTGCCAAAGAAGCGCTTGCCAGAAAAGACCTCTTCGTGAAAAAGAGCATCTGGATCTTCGGCGGCGACGGCTGGGCGTACGACATCGGCTTCGGCGGGCTGGATCACGTGATCGCCTCCGGTTTGGACGTCAATATCTTCGTCTTTGATACCGAGGTCTATTCCAACACCGGCGGTCAGTCCTCCAAATCCACCCCGACCGGCGCGATCGCACAGTTCGCCGCCGCCGGGAAAGCCCAGAAGAAGAAGGACCTCGCCGCCATCGCCATGAGCTACGGCTACGTGTACGTGGCGCAGGTCGCCATGGGCGCGGATTACAACCAGTGCATCAAGGCCATCACCGAGGCGGAAGGCTATCACGGTCCGTCGCTCGTGATCGGCTACGCCCCCTGCATCAACCACGGCTTCAAGAACATGGGCACTTCCATGAACGAAACCAAGAAAGCCGTCGCCGCGGGCTACTGGCATACCTTCCGCTACTCGCCGGATCGCGCGAAAGCCGGTGAAAAAGCCTTTACGCTCGACAGCAAGGCTCCGACCGAAAACTACCGCGACTTCATCATGGGCGAGACCCGCTACGCCGCCCTCACCCGCTCCTTCCCCGACCGCGCCGAAAAACTCTTCGCCAAAGCCGAGGAAGAAGCCAAAGCCAAGACCGAACACCTCGAAGAACTCGCAAAATAATCCGGTCACAAACTCGTAAAATCACAGCCCCGCGAAGAGCGCGGGGCTGTGATTTTTGTTTGA
>CADBPF010000035.1 GCA_902796545.1 uncultured Ruminococcus sp.
ATTTAAGTGCAAGTTCTCTTTGTTCGTCCGGCTTCCTCTTTCAAGAAAACCGGCCGCCTTTGCGTTGTTCAATTTTCAAGGTCCGACAAGCCGTTTTGCGGCTTTTTTGCTTACCGCCGTTTCGCGGCGAGCTTGACTAGTATAGCACTCAAATATTCCCTTGTCAAGAACTTTTTTCACTTTTTTTCAGATTTTTTCGAAAAATGCGTTTTTTTGTCTTTTTTATCGGAATTCTTCCTTTTACATAATAATTTCTTTCAGAAAAACGACGGGAAAAACCAGGCGCAAAACCGCCTTTCCCAAACGAAAACGCCCGTTTTTCAAACGGGCGTTCAAACGACTTATACCGTGCGCGTCGCGGTTTTACGCGTGCGTGATGCCGCCTTTGTTCTGACGATGGCTCAAGCGAACGATCGCGCACTCTCCGCGCACGTCCACCACGGTGGCGCGGGAGCCGACCGGCAGGATCAGATCCCGGCTTTTCGGGGATGCGGCGATCAGTTCGCCGTCGATCTCGATCTTGCCTGCTTGCGAGGAAGAACTGACTTCTTCCGATACGATCCCGTGCCTGCCGACGAGCCGCCGCAGGCGCAGGCGTCGGTTTGCCTCGTCGTAAAACTTACGGGCAAGCGGCCGCAAAAGCCAAAAGCTGACCGCGGTAACCGGGACCGCGATCAAAAACTGCGCCCAGACGGGAAGCCCTGCCGCCGCGGCGATCGCACCGCTTGCGGCGCCGATGGCGTACCACAGTCCGAGGATGCGCGCGTGCGTTGCCTCCACGACCAAAAACGCCGCGAGCGCGATCAGCCACAAAATCAGCCAAATCATAATCACTTCTGCCTTTCCGTCGATCGAGGATCGTTTGTGCCTATTGTATCACAGATCCTCGCCGGTTTTCAAGTCTCGCTCCAGATAAGCAAGCAGTTCTTCTTTTCGATTGTTCGCACGCCCCTCGATCACGGCGTCGAGCGCACGCTCCAACAGACGCCCGATCTGCTCGGAGGGCACCGATAACGACAACAGATCCTCGCCGTTGATCGCCAGATCTTTGAGCGAAACGCAATCGCCGTTTTCACACACTTCCTCGATGCAGGCGATAAACGCCGCAAGGCGCGCGCGCTTTTCCAGGGCGCTTTTTTGCTCGTGGGCAAGCGCGTCCGCGCGCTCCAGTTCCAACAGATCAAGCAAATATTCCTTGCCGTAGCGCGCGATCGCGCGGCGGGCGCTGATCAGATCCGGCTTGAACTTTTCATCGTGGTCGCGCACGAGATCCCCGACCCGGTCGATCAGCGCGCGCGGTGCGCGCAAGGAAGAAAGCGCCTGTTTTGCGATCTGCGCCCCGCGCTCGGCGTGACCCGGAAAATGCCCGCGACCCGTGGCGTCCGGCCGGAAGCAGGCGGGCTTTGCGACATCGTGAAAGAGCGCCGCAAAGCGCAATTCCGGCGTTGCCCGGACCTCTCCGACGGTACGGGCGATATGCGTATAGACGGGATAACAATGATAGGGAGAATGCTGCTCGAAGCCGACGCTTGCAAAAAGCTCCGGGATCAGCGCGCAGAAAACCGGCGCAAACTCGATCAGCACGCGGCAGATCTCCTTGCCGCAGAGCGTCTGCTCCAATTCCGAAAACACGCGCTCCCTCGCAAGATGCTCCAGCGCGTCCACATGATCGAAAATCGCCCGTTTCGTACGCTCTTCCACAGAAAACCCGCGCACCGCGCAAAAGCGCAGGGCACGCAGGATCCGAAGCGCGTCCTCCGAAAAACGCCGGTCCGGATCGCCGACACAGCGCAAACGCTTTCGTTTAAGATCCGCTTTTCCGCCGTAAGGGTCGATCAGTCCCGTGCGTTTGGAATACGCCATCGCGTTGACGGTAAAATCGCGTCTGGCAAGATCCGCTTCTAAGCTTCGCGTGAACGTAACCGCGTCCGGATGGCGCGCGTCGGAATACGCGCTTTCCGTGCGGAAGGTCGTGATCTCCACGGGGGCGCCTTCGGAAAACACGCAAAGCGTGCCGTGCTTTTCGCCGTGATCCAAGATCCTGCGGTTTTCAAACACGCGCCGCATTTCGTCGGGCGCGGCGTCGGTCGCAAGATCGAAATCCTGCGCCGGGATGCCGGAGAGTTGATCGCGCAAAGCGCCGCCGACGAGATAGGCGTGATAGCCCGCGCCCTCCAGCTCTCCGATCAGCGCCAAAACGCGCGCCGGCAAGTCGATTTTCATAACACTCCTCCGCGAAACAGCGCCATCGCGTAAACCTGCGCCGCTCCCGCCTCTTTCAGCGCCTGCGCGCAGGACGCGACCGTGGCGCCGGTCGTGATCACGTCGTCGATCAACAAAATCGTTTTCCCGCGCACGTTTCGACAAACGCAAAACTTGTTTTTCGCGTTTTGCATCCGCGCTTCCCGGGCAAGCCCGTGCTGACGGCGGGAAAACCCGCGCCGCCGCAAGACCTTTTGCCAGGGCAAGCCGCAAAGCGCGGCAAAATCTTCGGAAAGCATCGCGCTCTGGTCGAAACCGTTTTTCCAAACGGAGCTCTTCCGGCGCGGCGCGAACGTGACAAGATCGATCGGCGCGCAAAGCTCGTTTCTGCGCGCCGCATAGAGCCGCGCGAAAAACAAAACGATCTTATGGTCTCCCCGATCCTTTGCCGCAAACAAGAGCGGCATCAGGCTTTTGTGTCCGTAATCGAACAGGGTGAGCGCGCCCTCGAGATACGGCAGGGAAAAGCGCTGCAGCCGTTCTTCTCCGGACAGGCGCGCAAGGCACTCCGGACACACGGAGTCGTACGCCGCTTTGCCGCACAAAAGACAGGGCGAGGGAAACAGGCTCATTGTGCCGCCTCTAGGCGCTCGGAAAGCGCGCTGTAACGCCCGCTCGGCGCGTCGTTTTTTGCCATGATCGCGGCGTATCCCGCCTCTCCGATCAGAATCAGGCGCGTTTTCGCGCGGGTGACGGCGGTATAGAACAGCGCGCGGTTTTGCAGCATCGGCGGGGCGGAGGTCAGACAAAACAGCACCGTGCCGTATTCGCTCCCCTGGCTCTTATGAACGGTCATGGCAAAGGCGTGCTCCAGCTCCTCCAACAGCGGATACGCGTAGCGCACGAGCCGATCCTCGAAGCGTACGCTGACGGTCTCTTCCTTGAGATCCACCGTTTCGATCACGCCGACGTCGCCGTTGAACACGCCGCGGCCCTCTTCGCCCGGGGCGGTATAGTCCAGATCATAATCGTTTTTGATCTGCATGACCCGGTCGCCCTCGCGAAAGATCCGGTCGCCGAAGCGAAGCTCCACCTTTTCAGGGGACGGCGGATTCAGCGCCGCCTGCAGGCGAACGTTCAGCCGCTCGCTTCCCGCTTCCCCGCGGCGCGAGGCGCAGAGCACCTGGCAGCTTTCCAAAACCTCCTTGCCGTAACTGCGCGGCAGGCGCGTGGAAAGCAGCTCGCAGACCGTGTCCGCGCAGGCCTTCGGCCCGACGCGCTTCAAGAAAAAGAGATCGCCCTCGTTTTCCCGCAGCGTATGCGGTTTTCCGGAGCAGATCTCGTGCGCGTAACGCACGATACTGCTCCCCTCGGACTGGCGGAAGATCTCGTTTAAGACCGTGACGGGAAACGCCTTGCTTTCGATCAGGTCGTGCAGCACGTCGCCGGAACCGACGCTCGGCAGCTGGTCCGCGTCGCCGATGAACACGACGCGGCTGCCGGGCCGCGCGGCGCGTAAAAAGCTGGTAAAGAGCGGCAGATCCAGCATAGATACTTCGTCGAGGACGATGAGCTCCTCATCCAAAGGCTCATGCTCGTCTCTGCCGTAGCGGGCGGGCGCGTCCTCGGACGCGGAATACTCCATTTCCAGCGCGCGGTGCAGGGTCTTTGCCGGATGGTGCGCCTTTTCCGCCATCCGCTTGGCCGCCCTGCCCGTGGGCGCGGCAAGCAGAATCCGGTGCCCGAGCGCGGAAAAGATCTTCACGATCGCGCGGATCACGGTGGTCTTGCCGGTGCCGGGGCCGCCCGTGATGATCGAAAACGGGTATCGCGCCGCGTTTATGATCGCCTGCCTCTGCGCGGGCGCGTAGGAGATCCCCTCCTCGCGCTCGGTTTCTTCCAGGAGTTTTTCCGCGTCGGGGATCCGCCTTAACAGCCGGATCTGCGACAGCTGTACCAGGCGCGTCGCCGCCTCCGCTTCCAGGCTCAAAGCAAAGGGCAAATACAGTCTGTGATCGCCGCTTTGCACGATCTTGCCGTCTTCCAACAGACACGTGATCGCCTCGTTTAAGGCTTTTTCGGGCGCTTTTAAGAGACTCTCTCCCGCGCGCACAAGCCGGTCGCGCGGCAAATAAACGTTGCCGGAATTCCAGAACGCTTCCTGCAAGGCGTACAAAAGCCCCGCGCAAAGGCGCTCGGGCGAAGTAAGCCCGTAACCGATGCCGCGGGCAAATTCGTCGGCGCGGGCAAAGCCGACGCCGCGCACCTTTTCGCAGAGCAGATACGGATTTTTGCGCACGAGCTCCACCGCGCCCGCGCCGAGGGTTTGATAAATGGAAAGCGAGGTCTTCATCCCGAAGGTCGTGCCGAAAAAGATCAAAACCTGTCTGAGCCCGAATTGATCGCGGAACTGCCTGCCGATCTCGGCGGCTTTTTTCGGCGTGATCCCCTTGATCGACGACAGCATTTCCGGACTGTTTTCCAGAACGGAAAGCGTGTCCTCGCCGAAACGCTCGACGATGCGAGCAGCGCTTTTCGGCCCGATCCCCTTGATCGCCCGGGAGGCGAGATAGCGCAAGATCGCGTCGTTTGACTGCGGCAATTCTTTTTCAAACCGCTCGACCCGATACTGCTTGCCGTAAGCCGGATGGGTCGCGAGCGTCGCGTCCGCGCGCAGATACTCCCCCGCGCAAAGCGAGGGCAAAACGCCCGTGAGCGTGACTTCCGTTCCGTTTGCGTCGAGCACGCACACGGTATAGCCGTTTTCCGGATTCTGAAAGAGGATCTTTTTGACTTCTCCCTCGAAACGCACCCGTTCGCTCATCGTTTCCGCCTCCGCCGCAGGGCGCTTATCGCGCGCAAAAGCGCAAAGCATGATACGACGATCGCGCAAAGCAAGACGATCAGATCTCCCACGCGCGTATAAGGTGTGACGGCGTCGGAAAGCTCCAGATCTTCGACGAGTACGCCCTCGCATGCCGGTGCAAGCGAGCGCGTGTGCGCGCCCCCGCGCGAAATCAGCGCGGAAAGCCCGCAGTTTGCCGCCTGCGCCACGGCGCGGTCGGTCTCGGCGGCGCGGAACACGCCCTGCCAGAGATGATGCTGCAAGGCGCGCGAGGTCCGAAACCAGGAATCGTTGGTGGCGACGAACAACAAGTTCGCGCCCTGCCGCGCGCTCTCGCACGATAACACGGAAAACAGCGAATCGAAACACACGAGCCCGCCCGCCGTAACGGAGCCGGAAACACCCGCGATCCCGCTTTTTCCCGGCGTATAGGTATTGCGGTAATAAGTCATATTTGAAATCTCGGGCAAAACGAGCCCGATCGCCGACTGCCAGGGCAGATATTCCCCGAAAGGAACGAGGTGGCGCTTGCCGTTATAGCCGAGCATCCCGGTTTCGTCATAGACGCAAACGGCGTTATAGGTATCCTCTCCGTCCGAACAGATCGCGCCCGCGACGAGGACCGCACCCGTTTTTTTCGATAAGCGCGCAAAAAACGAATCGCTTCCGCTTCCGGCGCGCACGCGTTCGGGAAGAACGCTTTCCGGGAACACGATCCACTCGGCGCCCTCGCTTGCCGCCTGAACCGCAAGGCGCTCCAGAGCGCCCTCCGCGACCGACAGATCGGTATCCCATTTTTCCGCGCTCGGATAATTCGTCTGCACGACGGCAACGCGCACAAAGGCGCCTTTTAGCTTTGTCAGGCCCTTCCCGATCCCGTAGCCGAGATCAAAGCCGAGGCAAACCAAAGAAAGCGCGGCGCAAACAAGCCGCTTTTTGGCACGGCAGGTAAAGACCCCGTACAGCGACGCGCCGAGAAACAGCAATATCAGATCCACGAAATACGGCCCGAGCAGGGCGCTGATCGCGATCGTGACCGGGTAATTTGCAAGCGGCAACCCGATCCGCGACCAGGGCAGCGCGAGCGTGCCGAGTTCTTTTAAGTATTCCGCGACGACGAAGACCGCGCAAAAGAGCGCGGCGCGCGAAAAGCGGCGCAGGCGCCTGCCCAAAACGCCCCAAACCAGAAAGCCGAGCGCAAAAAAGAGCGCGTGGATCGCAACGGCCCCGAAATAAGCGGCGAGCGCGACGAGCACCGCGACGGGCTTTGAGAGGTGCGCGACCTCAAAGGGATAGAGCGCAAACAGCCACGGATAAACGAGCGCGTGATAACAAAAGCCGAACCAAAACCCCAGACGGAACAACCGTCTGCGTCTTGATCCGGCACGGATCCTGGAAAGCGCGAAAAACAAAACCGCGGAGGCGAAAACCGAGCAAATCGCCGCCTCTCCGACCCAGAACGGGAACGCGAACAAGAGCGCGGCAAAAAAGAGCAAAGCGCGCGTGGAGGAAAGCCTGCGGAAAATCTCTTTCATTTCAAGCTCCTCTCACCAAAGCGCGGCGTTTTAAGAAAACTGTCTTGCGACGACCGCTTTGCCGGTCGTCAGATTGACCGCGTCGGACACGAGTTTTTTCGTGTAATCGCGGTTGACGTAGAACACGCCCTTGCCCGAGATCGTGTAATAGCTCTGGCGCGTGGCGATATCGTAAAAGCAATAGTCGAACACGCTGCCGTCGTTTAAGGTGATCGTCAGTTCCGTTTTGTCGTAGGACGCAAGCGAAGCCGGAACGGTCGCGTAACCCGCGTTTTTCAAATACAGAATCTGCGTGTAGAATTGTCTGAAATCCTGCGTGTCAAGAACCGTTTGCCCCGCGCGCACGACCAATTCTTTTGCGTTTTCTCCGTGCTCCAGATCAAACGCGGCGTCCACCCCGCGCGCTTTGATCGAGATCTGTTTCACGTCACTAATCGAGCGGGCGAACAGTTCGCTTTGCGTGTAGTCCATCAGATCGTAATCCGCCCAGGCAAGGGAGGACGCGTCAAAGGACGCGACGATATCGAAATCCGGGGAAAAGACATAACGCAGCCCCGTTTCGTCCTCGGGGGCGCCGAAGTACAGCTCCGTCGTAAAATCGTGATAGGTATATTCGACCTTGCAGATCATTTGCGCGTCGTTCTCCGAGACCAGGTGATACCGGCGCATGACGGCAAGATACTCGTCCGCGTCCATGCGGGACAGACCGTAGGCGCAGACCGATTTTCCGGAAAAAGCGGTGAAGCTGTGGAAAATCTGCGTGAACAGCGCGGTGTTCGGCTCGTAGGGCGCGGGAAACGAGATGCGGTGCGTGGAAAGATCGCTTTCCTTTACCTCGTCTTCCGGGATCTTTTCGATCTCCATATATTTTTCGCCGAGCCGCGAGATCGCCATCCGATCGACCGTGTAATAGTCCGATTCGGACAGGTTGATCGCGACCTGCGGCGACAAAAAGAAATTCAAGTCCGAAAACAGGCAATTTTCCAATGAAACGGGCAAAACCACGATGCGGTCCTCGCCGTCTAAACGCGCGTAATAGCCCTCTCCGCTGACCAGTTTTGCGCCGACGAGCACCCGATAGCTTTCCCCGGAAACGGAGGTGACCGTAAACGACGCGCTGCATAATTCCTCGGTCAGCGCGTATTCCGAAAGATCCCGCGCGTCCTCGACCTCGCCCAAAACGGAAAGGTGCGCGCACACGGAACGCAGAAACGCGATGCGGTTTTGCTGATACAGCACGTATTCCGCGCCGTCAAAATACAATTCGCCGTCGGACGCGCGATAAAGCCGATAGGAAAAGTTCCGGTTCCGTACGGAAATCGAGTCGATCTGATCGATCGTCCATTCCGGCACCAAAAGCTCGGTCTGCGCTTCCTCTCCCCCGGGCTCGGTTTTCCAGACGGTCGCGCTCAAAACGGCAAGCGTTACCGCGAGCGCGACCAAAACCAGCGCGAAAACGAGGATCGTCTTTTTTCTGCCGCCGCTCATTTATGCCGCCTCTTGAAAAAGACCGCGCCGCCGAGCGCAAAGACGATCACCGGCAGGACCGTGACCATCAAGACCAGCATCCCCTGCGCCTCGCCCTCCGTGATCGAAAGCGAGGTATCGTCCAGTTTTTTCATATTCACGCCTTCCGGCGCGAGTTCCTTGGACATGAGCGTCATGGCGGAGTACAGGATATCGCTGTTGCCGTAATACGAGTCGCCCGCCGCGACGTATTCCGAAAAACTGCCCGATCCGCAGACGAGCACGTGGGTATAATTCGTGTCGTCGCCCTCGTAGCCGTAACGGCTGGAGATCGCCATGAGCGTGTAAACGCCGACTTGTTTTGTGCCGTTTTCGTCCACGCAATAGGCGTTTTTCGAGCTTTGCAGGACGCTGTCGATACTGCGCGTGCCGTCCGAAAATTCGCCTTCATACAACAATTCGACCGGAGCGGCGGAGCTCACCAAAACCGAGGGCGGGCTGTCCTGCTTGCTCAGATTCTTGTGCAGGGCGCTGCCGATGCTCGCGTAGGCGGAGGAATATTCCTCGTCGTTTGCGGTATCGGTGTCCGTATAGGCAAGATACGACGCGCCGGCAAAGTCCGCCGCGAGTGTGGTACCGCCGCTGCCCGCGACCGACTGGACCTCGTCGATGATCGTCTGCCCGCGCGCGACTCTCACGCCCCATTCTTCCAAAAGCGCGTCGAGCTCCGGCAAGACCGGCGTATCCGGCGACAAAAAGACGAAGAGATCGCGGTAATCGTTCAAGTATTCGGCCAGGCGGTCGATCTCGTTATCCGAGCCGGCAAACAAGCCCAAAAAGTCCGTGTGCGGCTCGTGGATCACGATGATCTGCGTGTCCGCGCCGATCGGCTCCAAGGCAAGATTCTGGTATTTGACCGTGTAGCCCGCGGTGGTGAACATCCGTTCCAGCTGGCTTGCGCGGGTCTCGCCGTGGCCCTGGGTAAAGGTGACCACCGGCGTCCTGTCCCGGCTCACCGCCATGATCGCGGCGGTGAACTGGGTCTCGCCGTCAAAGCCGTAATACGCGTCGGAATCGCTCTTTTTGATGAAACACGCCTCGACCCCGAAGGTCTTGACGCGCGCTTTGGCGGGACAGTTCACGACCACGGTCGTGGAGCTGATCTCCAGCCCGAGCTCCTGATAGGCGCGCACGTCGCCGGGGCGCGAAACGAGATCGAGATACTCGACCTTCACGTTGGAAAAGGCTTCCTCGTAGCTCTTCGCGCACTCGAGCACCATATTGGTGTATTCGCCCGATTTCAGGCGGTCCTGCGGCATCATGAACTGCAAGAGCACCTGCGGCTTTTCCGCTTCCGGAAAGCTCTGCGCGATGAGCGTCTTTGAAGTATCCGACAGGGTGAACACGGCGCTTGCCGTCACGTCCGCGGCAAGCGGGGTGTGCTCGGCAAGGCCGGAAAGCAGCACGTTCAAGAGAATGACCACGGTAATGAAGATCACCGAGAACAAAACGGCGACAGAGCCGTATTTTGCCCGCCTGGACGAGAAAAAGCGGCGGATCTTACCGGGCTTGCGCAATCCGCGGGGCAGGCGCTGTGCCGGATCGACCGGCTTTTTGAAAGAAAACATCCGACCCCTCCTCCGCTATGCCCAACGGCGTTTTTCCATCACGCGGACGGTCAGAAACAGAAAGATCACCGCGATGGAAAGATAATAGAATACGCTGACGAAATCGAACAGACCGTAGCCGAAGGTATAGTACCGGTCGAAAATCGAGATCCATTTGAGAACGGCGCGCAGGGTGTTGTTCTGCACGTTCGGCGTGATGAGCCCCACGCCGAGCAGCGCGAAGATCGTGCCGATGGACAACACCGCGCTGACGAGCTGATTTTCCGTGATCGCCGACAAAAACAGCCCGATCGCGCAAAACGCGCCGCCGATCAGAACGATCCCGCATAGCTGCGAGAAGATCAAAGCGCCGTTTAAGGCGCCGTAAGGCAAAACGGTCAAAAAGTTCAGACAAGACAAGCCGAGCGTCAACACAAACAGCGTGAACGCCGCAAAGAATTTGGCGAGCACCACGGCGTGCAGGCTCACGGGGGAGGTGAGAAGCAGCTGATCCGTGCGCAGCTTGCGCTCCTCCGATAAAAGCCGCATGGTGAGCAGCGGGATCAGCACGATGAAGCTGAACAAAAGATAGGTGAAATACGCGCTCGTGGAGCTCGTGGAAGCGTAAAGCGTGCTCGCCGCGAACGCAACGCCGCTCAACACAAGGAACACGCCCATGAACACGTAGCCCACGGGGGAGATGAAATACGCTTTCAATTCGCGTTTATAGATCGCGCCCATCGCTTACGCCTGCGCTCCTTTCCCGTCCCGCACCAGTTTGATGAAAATATCCTCCACGCTCATGCCGAGCGCCTCCATGGCAAGCACGGCAAAACCCGCGTTTGCCAGGGCGAAAAACAGATCCTTGCGGATATCCTGCCCGGCTTTCACGTCCACGGTATAATCAAAGCAGTTCTCCTCCGTCTGCGCGCCGCAGACCGCCTTGCGCACGCCCTCGAAGGCGCGCAAGAAGCGCAAAACGCGCTCGCTGTCGCCCTCGATGCGCAGACTCAAACGCTCCGGGGCGCTTGCCATCCGGACAAATTCGCCCGTGGGCTTGTCCGCGACGACCTTGCCGCGGTTGAGCACGAGAATGCGGTCGCAGACCGCCTGCACCTCGGAGAGGATATGCGTGGACAGCAAGACCGTGTGGTCCCGTCCGAGATTGCGGATCAGGTTGCGGATCTCCACGATCTGCCGCGGATCGAGCCCGATGGTCGGCTCGTCGAAGATCAAGATCTTCGGATTGCCGATCAGGGCGCCGGCGATCCCCACGCGCTGCCGATACCCCTTGGACAGGTTGCGGATCACGCGGTTTTCCACGTCCGAAAGCCCGGCAAGCCCGCAGACCTCGCTCAAATGCGGCTTGCGCGCCAGCGTCGCGCCTTTCAATTCAAACACGAAATTCAAATATTCGCGCACCGTCATATCCAGATACAAGGGCGCGTATTCCGGCAGAAAACCGATGCGCTTTTTGGCTTCGTTCGGGTGCTCCAGCACGTCGATCCCCTCGATCAGCGCCTGACCGGAGGAGGCGGAAAGGTAGCCCGTGAGGATATTGAGCGTGGTGGATTTCCCGGCGCCGTTCGGCCCGAGAAAGCCCAAGATCTCGCCCTCTCCGACGGTAAACGAAACGTCGTCCACCGCGGTTTTGTCCCCGAATCGCTTTACGATACGTTTTGCTTCGATCATAGCTTCTCCGTTGTGAAAATACCGCCCGCCGCAAATCCGTTTTCCCGGCTTTGCGCAGGCACGGGATCATAGCAGTTGATTATACCAAAAAACGCCCCGTTTGTCAAAGATCCAGAGTCAGCCGCAGGGGGCAATGGTCGCTGCCGAACACTCCGGTTAAGATCTCCACGTCCCGGACCTTCTCCATCAGCCGGTCGGAAACGATAAAATAGTCGATGCGCCAGCCCACGTTGTTCTCTCGAGCGCGCGCGCGATAGCTCCACCAGGTATAGGCGTCGCGCAGATCGGGATACAGCGCGCGAAAAGCGTCCGAAAAGCCGCAGGACAAAAGATCGCTCATCGCGCCGCGCTCTTCGTCGGAAAAGCCCGCGCTGCCGCGGTTTTCTTTCGGATGCTTCAAGTCGATCTCCTCGTGGGCGACGTTGAGATCGCCGCAGAGGATCACGGGCTTGGTTCGATCCAGTTTGGAAAGATACGCCCGCAGATCGCGCTCAAACTCCAGCCGGTAGCCGATCCGCTTCAATTCCGGCTGGGCGTTCGGGGTATAGCAGTTGACAAGATAAAAGTCCGGATATTCCGCCGTGATGAGCCGCCCCTCGTCTGAATGCTTGCCGTCCATCCCGAAAAAAATCGAACGCGGCTTTTCTTGGGTGAGCGTGAGCGTGCCGGAATAGCCCTTTTTCTCCGCGCTGTTCCAGATCTGCGTGTAACCGGGCGCGGAAAAATCCGCCTGCCCCTCCAGGCACTTGATCTCCTGCAGGCAGACGATATCCGCGTTTTCCCGTTCCAAAAAATCCGCAAAGCCTTTCGTCAGCACGGCGCGCAGACCGTTGACGTTGAAGGTCGTGATCCGCATGAGTGCACCTCCCTTTTTCCCGCTTATTATAACGGAAGGCGCGCAAAATGTAAACCTTGAAAATCGCGCGGCGATATGGTAAACTTGAAAAAAGGACCGATGTGAAAGGAGCGTCTTGCATGGAACAGCCCGTCTTCCGGATCCGGACGGATGAAAAGCGGGATCAGGTCTGCTGTTTGGATCCCTTTGCGCTGCCCGCTCTGGAATGCGAAAAAAGCCTTCATACGCTCGACGAGTTGTGTGCCGCGATGAAAGACGGTACGGTGCGCGGCGCGATCGCGACAAGCTTCTTTGCCGCGTTTTCTTTGGGCGTTCTCACCAAACGCCGCATGGCGCCGGATTATCCCGCCTTTTTGGCTTCGTTCAAGGAATCCTGCACGGCGCTTCTGCAAGCCTCCCCGATCCCCTACGCCGCGCTCAAACGCATGATCCTAAACCAGGTGCTCGCCGTGCAAAACGCCAACCCGCGCACGGTGAACGTGAGCCTGGACCGCCTGTTTTCCACGGCGCTGGACGCGCAAAAAACGCTCGCCGCGCAAAACCGGAAAATCGCCGAGCACGCGCTGGAGCTGCTGCACGCAAACGACACAATCCTGATCCATCCGAACAGCGCGGCTCTTTCGGGATCCGCGGCGGATCCCGTGCTTGCCCCGATTCTGCTCGGAAACGAGCGCCACTACCGTTTCCGCGTGTTCGTGCCGGAGGGGCGCCCGTATTTCACCGGCGCGAAGCTGGTATCCAAGGAGCTGCTCGGCGCGCAGATCAAACACACGCTGATCCCCGACGCGGGCGCGGCAAACGTGCTGCGCACCCACGAGGTCTCCTGCGTGTTCTTATCCTGCGACGCGCGCGGACAAAACGGCGACGCGCTCTGCGAGCCGGGCGCGCTCTCGCTTGCCTTGTGCGCGAAGCAATGCGGCGTGCCCGTCTATCTGCTCTGCCCCGGCTTTCTTTCGGACGAACAGGCGCCGACCGGCGCGCTCTTCTCCGCGCCCGCTTTCCTGCCGCAGGTTTTGAGCGAGCAGGGCTTTACCTGCCCGATCGCGCCCGCCGGAACGGATTGCTTTGCCCCGATGGCGGAGACCGTCGCCTGCGACGCCTTTGACGCGATCATCACGGAAAACGGCGTCCGTTATCCCCCGTTTTCCTTTGCAGAGGAAAAGGAGTCCGTATGAAACGCCTGTACCACGCCAAACTGTTGAGCGCGGACTGCACGCGCTTTTCCGACGGCGAACTCTGGATCGACGAGGACGGCGTGATCGTGTTTTGCGGCGTGCCGACTGAAAGCAGGCTTGCCGCCGCGCGCTTTACCGAAACGCGCGATCTTGGCGGCGACTACGTGATCCCCGGCTTCAAGAACGCGCACACCCATTCCGCGATGGTGTTTTTGCGCAGCCGCGCCGAGAATACCCAGCTCTGGCCCTGGCTTTCCACGCAAATCTTCCCGCGCGAAGACAAGCTCACGGACGAGGATATTTACTGGTTTACCCGCCTTGCGATCTTGGAATACCTGCAAAACGGCGTCACCGCGGCGTTCGATATGTATTTCCACGCAAACGCCTTTTACGACGCCTGTATCGACTCCGGCTTCCGAGCCGCGCTCTGCGGCAGCGCCACCGCGGACGATAAAGAGTCGGTCGCAAAGCTTGCGGCCCTCTACGAAACCTACTCGGGCAAACACCCGCGCTTTGCGGTACAGCTCGGCTTCCACGCGGAATATACCGCAAATCCCGATCTGTTAAAAGAGCTTTCCAAGCTTGCCGAATACCATAAAACCGGTGTGTTCATGCACTCCTCCGAAACGCAAAACGAGGTCAACGACTGCCTCTCCCGCCACGGCAAAACGCCGACCGAGCTCTTTTCCGATCTCGGCCTTTACCGCTACGGCGGCGGCGCGTTTCACGGCGTGTATCTCTCCGATCACGACCTCGATCTCATCCATGCCGCCGGCGTCACGCTCGTGACCTGCCCCTGCTCCAATCTGAAGCTGGCAAGCGGCATCGCCCGGGTGAGCGAATGGGCAAAGCGCTCCATCCCCTTTGCCATCGGCACCGACGGCGCGGCAAGCAACAACGCGCTCGATATGTTCCGCGAAACCCATCTCTGCACCGTGCTGCAAAAGGTGCGCACCATGGACCCCGCCGCGCTGAAAGCCTCCGACGCCCTGCGCGCCGCCGTGTCGGTCGGCGCACGGACGATGGGCTTTCCCGACTGCGTTTCCCTGGATGCCGGCAACCAGGCGGACTTTATGATCCTCGATTCCCGCGCACCCAACCTGAATCCGCCGATCTCGCCCGTGGAAACGCTCGTTTACGCGGCAAGCCCCCGAAACGTCAAGGAAACCGTGATCGCCGGGCGTACCCTCTATCGCGACGGCGAGTTCTTCGTCGGCGAAAACCCCGAAACCATCCGCGCCCAAGCCGCCGCCCGCGCCGAGCGGATCGAAAGCGAATTGTAAGATTTGATTGGATTTTATTTGTATTCCACCTTTTCTTTTCGTGTGAAAAGAAAAGGTGGAGCCAAAAGAAAAGCAAGGGAAATTGGATCACGCAAAAAAAGAGAACCTCCGTTTTCTACGGAAGAAAGCGG
>CADBPF010000036.1 GCA_902796545.1 uncultured Ruminococcus sp.
GTATCCCGTCCTCGATCAAGAATGATTTCTGCAAAGCAAGGATATTTTGCCTATTGTACCATAAACGGCGGGGAAATGAAAGCCGTTCAGCGTTTTTGCACAGAAATTTACCGGATCGTTTCTGCACCCGGTCGGTTCAAAAGCGCCTCGATCTCCGCCAGATCGCGGGCAAAATAAATGCCCGATTGCCGCGCAAGAGAGGAAAGCCCCTCGTCGATCATGCGCGTAAGCAGAGTCCGGAGCCCCTCGTAATAGCCGTTTAAGTCGTAAAGGATGCAGGGCGCGTCCGATTGCTTCAAGGAAACGCGGGACATCACTTCCGTGATCTCCTCCAAGGTGCCCGTTCCGCCCGGAAAGGCGACAAAGGCGTCGCCGAGCTCGATCATCTTCGCTTTGCGCTCGGCCATGGTCTCAGTCACGATCAGTTGTGTCAGCGTGTCCAATTGCAGTTCGGCGTCGATAAAGAAGCGCGGTTCCACCCCGATCACCTTCCCGCCGGCGGCAAGCGCGCTGGTCGCGAGCAGTCCCATCAGCCCGCTTTTGGAGCCGCCGTAGATCAGGGTGTGCCGCTGATTCCCGATCCAGCTGCCGAAGTCCGTCACCGCGCGTTTGAATTTTGGATCGTTTCCCTCGTATGCGCCGAGATAGACCGTTATATTCATGATAAACCTCTTTTGTCGGATCCGTTTGCCCGCAAAGCGTCGCTTCGGAGCGCGATCCTCGTAAAAATCCGATCGTCCGTTTTTTATATTTTACCATAAACCCGGGTTTTTTCAAGAACGCCGGCAGAAAAAACGCTTTGCAAGTCCTTTTCAAAAGCAAAAGGCACTTGCATTTGCAAGTGCCTTTTGTTTGTGAAAGACGGCCTAAAAGGTAAGAAACCGGAATCAAATCACCGGAAAGGTACGCACCCGTGCCTCTGCAAACCGGAATTCAGTTGGCTCTTTTTATCATCAGCGGAGATCCATATTCATCCGTTCCGTTATCTGTAAATCCAAGCGAAAGCCAAAACCTGCGGGAGTCTTCTTTTGCATAATTCAAAGCATAGTATACCGCACCGTCGCTTTGAGTGTACTCATATAACGCTTGAAAACATTCGTGCCCTGTTCCTTTCCCTCTGAATTCTGGAAAGACCCAAAAATCCAGAATAAAACACTTGCCATCCTCGCTTTTGAAGGTACAGTATTGTGATGCGCCAATCTTCAGACCGTCGCGGACGAAATAGACCATGTGAAGGGTGTCCGGTGTACGCAACATATAGCTCTTCAGCACGTCTCGATACTCTGAGCTTTGAAAATATTCTTTTTCTTCTTCCGTTGTAATCATCTCATCGTTGACCAAATACCGGAACTGAATGTTCCAATACTCGTTGATTCTTTCAACGGGAATTTCTTCGATTTTTATCATTGCGTTCCACCGCAAATCCCGATTTGGCATCTCTTTTTATTTCATTATACGCAAAAAGTGCGAACTTTTCAATAGTGATGCTTGCCCCGGCGGGCAAGTGATGTTGTGCCTGACGGCACAGTTATATTTTGCGCCAACGCCGCAAAGCGAATATTACTGAAAAAACGCTTTTGTCGATCGACAAAAGACGTTTTTTTGTTGGCAATAGGGTACGGAAAAGATGCATTGGCGTTCTGCATGGATGGATTCGGACTTTTGAAAAAGTGCTTTGCGAAGCAAAGCTACCGATTCTCTTCTCTTTTCTCTCTTCACTTTTCACTGGAAAAAGTCGCGGAGGGAACGAAGTGAAGAGAGAAGAACGAAGAGAGAAGAGTGAAGAGCACAAAAAGAAAAAGCCGCCTCGGCGACTTTTTCTTTTTGGCGGAGAGGGCGGGATTCGAACCCGCGTGCGCTTTCGCGCAAACTGATTTCGAGTCAGCCCCGTTATGACCACTTCGATACCTCTCCGGGTATATGAAAACGGGTTTCCCCGAATTCATATCGTTATTCAATCGTCCGGTTTCAATCGAAATACTTGCGGACGTATTTCGTGCCGTTTTTCAGCACTTCCATGGTGTCCTGCGCGATCACGAGCTCTTCGTTGGTGGGGATGCAGGCGACCTTGACCTTGGAGTCCGGCAAAGACAGCACGGTATCTTCCTTGATGCGCCAGATATCGTAATTCTTCTTCACGTCGAACTTCACGCCGAGGTAATCGAGGTCTTTTACGGAAAGCTCGCGCACCAGCGCGGTGTTTTCGCCCACGCCCGCCGTAAAGACGATGGCGTCCAGCCCGTTCATCGCCGCGGAATAGGAGCCGATATATTTCTTGATGCCGTAGGCGAGCATCTTGCAGATGCGCATCGCGTCCGGGTTGTCTTTTGCCAATTCCGCCTCAATGTCGCGCATATCGCTGGAGATCTTGGAAAAGCCCGCCACGCCGCATTGTTTGTTCATAAAGTCCTGCATTTCGTGCGGGGTGAAGCCTTCTTTTTCCATGATGAACGGCACGATGGCGGGGTCGATGGAACCGCAGCGGGTGCCCATGATGATGCCTTCCAACGGCGTAAAGCCCATGGAAGTGTCGATCACTTTGCCGTTTTTCACGGCGGAGATCGAGCTGCCGTTGCCGAGGTGGCAGGTCACGATCTTGGAATTATCGGGATCCAGTCCCAAAAACTCGATCGCGCGGCCGGAGACGTAGCGGTGGCTCGTGCCGTGGAAGCCGTAACGGCGGATCTTGTATTTCTGGCACATGTCGTAGGGCAGGGCGTAGAGATACGCTTCCTCCGGCATGGTCTGATGGAACGCGGTGTCGAACACCAAAACCTGCGGGATGTCCGGCATGGCGGCGCGGCAGCCGTTGATGCCGTACAGGTGCGGCTGGGTGTGCACGGGGGCAAGGTCGATGCACTTGGACAGATCCTCGATGACCGTGTCGTCCACGAGCACGGACTCACAGAAATACGGACCGCCCTGAACGATGCGGTGACCGACCGCGTCGATCTCCGAAATGGAGTTCAGACAGCCGTGCTCCGGGTCCAAAAGCGCCGAAATGACCGCCTCGATCGCCTCTTTGTGCGTGGGCATCTCCAATTCTTTGACCCATTTTTCCTTGCCGGTCACGGTGTGTTTGATCACGCCGCCGATCCCGATGCGCTCGCAAAGCCCTTTGGCAAGCACGGAAGAGTCCGTCATATCGTAAAGCTGATACTTGATGGAAGATGAACCTGCGTTGACGACCAAGATTTTCATGATTTGTCCCCCTTGAGTTTTGCCGCGCGCCATAGTATAATGAACGCGCGAAACGATTATACAACACAAAAAGCGATTTTTCAAGAGAAAGTTTATGGCTGACATGCAAAAAGCGATCGGGATCGTCTGCGAATACAACCCCTTTCACCGGGGCCACGCCGCGCAGATCGCCGCTTTGCGCGCAGAATTTCCCGAAAAACCGATTGTGCTGGTAATGAGCGGCAATTTCACCCAGCGCGGAGAAGCGGCGATCACGGATCGCTGCACCCGCGCCCGCGCGGCGCTGTCCTCGGGCGCGGATCTGGTTTTGGAGCTGGCGTTCCCGTATTCCTGCCTTGGCGCAAAAGAGTACGCAAAATGCGCGCTTTCGGTCCTGGAGCGGCTCGGATGCGTCGATACGCTCGCCTTCGGCGTGCGCGGGCTGGACCGGGAGCTGCTCTTGCGTCTGGGAGCGCTTTTGCGCTCGGAAGCGTTTGAAGCGCGGCTTTCGGAAAACCTGCGCAATGCCGACGCGCACAGCGCCTACGCCTACGTCAGAGAGCAGACCTTAACGTCATTTGTGCCGGAAGCCGCGGGGCTTTTGCGGGATCCGAACCATATTCTGGCGCTGGAATACGCGGCGTTCGGCGGCTCGTTTGCGCTTTGCCCCGTGGAACGAAAAGGCGAGGATCAGGCAAGCGAATTGCGAAAACTGCTGCGCGAGAATAAGGAAATCGACGCGTTTTTGCCGGAAAACGTTGCCCGGATCTACCGAAAAGCCGCCTCGGAGGGGCGCTTTCCCGCCGATACCGGGGCGCTCGATCAGGCGCTTTTGTATCATCTGCGTCTGCACGGCGGCGGAGCGTTTTTGGGCTTTCTGGGCGAACGCGTCCGGATCTGCGCCGTGCAAAGCGCAAGCTTTGCCGAATTTCTGTCCCGCGCCAAAACGAGCCGCGTACCGATCGCCCGCCTGCGCCGCGGCGCGCTTTTGGAATACCTCGGCGCAGAGCCGGACGACACGCTTTCTCTTCCTTTATATAATATGGTGCTCGGTGCGAGCGAACGCGGCAGAATGCTTCTGCGCACCTTGCGCAAAAAAAGCCGCGTCCCGCTCTATACCAGAGCGGGCGATCTGAAACGGACGGACGATCCGGCGTTTGCGCGCGCCGTGCGTCTTGCCGCGGACGCGGACGCGATCTACGCCGCCCTGATCGGGAAAAGCGGCGACTATTTTTGGAAGCAAACACCAAATTATGAACAAATTGTAAATTTTTCGGAATCATCTTGAAAAACGCCCCCGCCTTCTATATAATGATAGGGCTTGATATGCGAGGAAGCGGGAGGTTGCCGCGATAGCGGGGAATTTCCGTGGAGTATGTCCGTAAAATCGGGCGAAACAAGAGGATCGGCGCACCCTGCTCCGAGGGGCGGGCAGTCGCGCATTGTTTCCCGGGTTTTTGTCGGCGAAAGCCGGCGGAAAACCGGTTTTGTTATGGGGAAGTCGCGAAACACCCGAAGTCGTATCCACTTGAAGCGCTGCAATGAAAAAGGAGAAAAGAACCATGGCAAAGGACAAAATCCGCATCCGTCTGAAAAGTTACGACCATAGACTCATCGATCAGTCTGCGGAAAAGATCGTGGAAACGGCAAAACGCCTCGGTGCAAAGGTATCCGGCCCCGTGCCGCTGCCGACCGAAAAAGAGATCGTCACCATTTTGCGCGCGGTGCACAAATATAAGGATAGCCGCGAGCAGTTTGAAATGCGCACCCACAAACGCTTGATCGACGTGATCAAGCCCTCGAAAGAGGCGGTGGACGCGCTGATTTCCGTCGAGTTGCCGGCGGGCGTAGAGCTCGAATACAATTTCGAGTAAGCAACGATAAGTCATGTTGGGGAAACTCAACCAATCGCTTAGGAGGACAATATGAAAAAGGCAATCATCGGAAAGAAACTGGGCATGACCCAGCTTTTCGAAGAAAACGGCAACGTGGTGCCGGTGACCGTCATTCTGGCGGGTCCCTGCCCCGTGGTGCAGAAGAAAACGGTTGAGACCGACGGTTACGACGCGGTCCAGCTCGGTTTCGAGGACATCGAAGAGCGCAAGCTCAACAAACCCGAACTCGGCCATTTCAAGAAAGCGGTCGTGTCCGGCAAGCGTCATTTGAAGGAATTCCGTCTGGAAGGCGCGGCTGACCTGGAGGTCGGTCAGGTCGTCACGGCGGATACCTTCGCCGCGGGAGACGCGGTGGACGTTACCGGCTTTACGAAGGGTCACGGCTATTCCGGCGTGATCAAACGCTGGGGCTGCCACAGACTCCGCATGAGCCACGGTACCGGCCCGGTGCATCGTCAGCCCGGTTCCATGGGCGCGAACTCCAGCCCGTCCCGGATCTTTAAGAATAAGAAGATGGCCGGTCAGTACGGTCACGAGAAAGTTACGATTTTGAACCTCAACGTGGTCAAAGTCGATGCGGAAAACAACCTGATCGCGGTACGCGGTGCGGTTCCCGGCCCGAAGGGCGGCATCGTCTCCCTGCGCGATTCGGTGAAGGGAGCGTAAAGCCATGTCGAAAGTTGAAGTGAAAGTTTACAATATGGCGGGTGAAGAGACCGGGAAGATGAAACTCTCCGAGGATCTGTTCGGCGCCGAGATCAATTCCGCGGCCCTGCACAGCGTCGTCCGCGCCTATCTGTTGAACCAGCGTCAGGGGACGCAATCCACCAAGACCCGTTCCGAGGTTTCCGGCGGCGGCATCAAGCCGTGGCGTCAGAAGGGAACCGGCCGCGCCCGTCAGGGTTCGCGCCGCAGCCCGCAATGGACGCACGGCGGGATCGCCCTCGGCCCCAAGCCGCGCAGCTACCGCGTGAAGCTCAATAAGAAGCTTCGCCGCACCGCGCTTGTCAGCGCTTTAAGCGCCAAAGCCGCGTCCGGCGAGATCGTCGTGGTGGACAAGCTTCAGGCAAAAGAGTATAAGACCCGCGTCATGGCGGATCTTCTGAAAGCCCTGAAGGTCGAAAAGAAAGCCCTTGTGGTTCTGCCGGAGATGGACGACAAATTGATCGTCAGCTTCAGAAACCTGCCGGGCGTCAAGACCGCACAGGCGAACAATCTCAACGTGTACGATATTCTCAACTGCGATAAACTGGTCTTTGCCAAGAGCGCGGTTGAAGTCGTGGAGGAGGTATATAAGGTATGCTGAGTCACGATATTATCCGCCGCCCGATCATCACCGAGAACAGCATGGAGGGCGTGGCGAACAAGCGTTACACCTTCGAGGTGGACAAAAACGCCAACAAGATCATGATCAAAAAGGCGGTTGAAGAAGTTTTCAACGTCAAAGTCGTCAGCGTCAACACCATCAACGTCAGAGCAAAAGAGAAACGGCTCGGCGCGAGCGTCGGTAAAACGGCGTCCTGGAAGAAAGCGATCGTTACGATCTCCGAAGATTCCAAGCCGATCGAGTTCTTTGAAGGCATGATGTAAGGACCGTGAAAAGGAGTAAGACCAATGGCAAATAAAGTTTATCATCCCACAACGCCGGGTCGCCGCCAGATGTCGGTTCAGTCCTTCGAGGAATTGACCAAGAAGGCGCCGGAAAAGAATCTGCTCGCCCCGAAGAAAAAGACCGCCGGCCGCAACAACACCGGTAAGATCACCGTCCGTCATCACGGCGGCGGCAATCGTCGCAAATACCGCATCATCGACTTTACGCGCGCCCGCACGGACGAAAGCGCGAAAGTCATCGCCCTGGAATACGATCCCAACCGCACCGCGAACATCGCGCTGGTCGAATATCCGGACGCCAAACGCGCTTACGTGATCGCGCCCGTGGATCTGAAAGTGGGCGACAGCATCGTGTCCGGCTCCGGCGCGGACATCAAACCGGGCAACACGCTCCCGATCTGGGAGATCCCGCTCGGCACCTTCATCCACAACATCGAACTGTACCCCGGCAAAGGCGCGCAGCTCGTGCGCAGCGCCGGCGCGGCGGCACAGCTCATGGCCAAAGAAAACGACATGGCGCAGGTCCGTCTGCCCTCCGGCGAGGTCCGTTATATCCGTCCGGAATGCAAGGCGACCATCGGTCAGGTCGGCAACCTGGAATACTCCAACGTGAAGATCGGCAAAGCCGGCCGCAAGCGTCACATGGGGATCCGTCCGACTGTCCGCGGTTCTGTCATGAACCCCTGCGATCACCCGCACGGCGGCGGCGAAGGCAAGAGCCCGATCGGCCGGCCCGGTCCGGTGACCCCCTGGGGCAAACCGACCCTCGGTTATAAGACACGCAACAAGAAGGCGCGCACCAATTCCCAGATCGTCAAGCGCCGCAACGATAAGTAAGTTCGGAGGAGATCATGTCAAGAAGCGTCAAAAAAGGACCGTTTGTCCACGCAAAACTGTTTTCCTCGATCGAGGAAATGAACAAAAAGAACGAGAAAAAGGTCGTCAAGACCTGGTCGCGCGCGTCCACGATCTTCCCGGAATTCATCGGGCACACGATCGCCGTGTACGACGGCAGAAAGCACGTTCCCGTCTATATCACCGAAGATATGGTCGGCCACAAGCTGGGCGAATTCGCGCCCACCAGAACGTTCCGCGGGCATTCCGGAACGAAAACCGCAAACGCGTAACAAGGAAGTTGACCGGTTTTCACCGGGGAAAGGGAGAATCCGATTATGGATGAAGTCATCATCGCAAAGGCGTACCGCCGCGATGTCCGCGTGACCCCGAGAAAAGTGGGCGTCGTCCTGGATCTGATCCGGGGCAAGGACGTGGATGAAGCGAGAGCGATCTTGCGCAACACCCGCAAGAGCGCCGCGGAATATGCCATTAAGATCTTAAACGAAGCCGCAGCGAATGCGGAAAACAATTTCAATCTGCAGAAGGACAAACTGTACGTCTGTTCTTGCAACGCCACCGCCGGCCCGACCATGAAGCGTTTCATGCCGCGGGCAAAAGGCTCGGCGTCCGGTATCTTGAAGAGAACCTCTCACATCACGATCTGTGTGTGCGAGAGAGCGTAAGCGGGAGGCGATTGTAAAAAATGGGACAGAAAGTTAATCCGCACGGACTGCGTGTCGGCGTCATCAAAGACTGGGATTCCAGATGGTTTGCCAAGGATGAGGAATTCGGCGATACGCTCGTTTCCGATTACAAACTCCGCAAGTATCTGAAAGAAAAACTCTACGCCGCCGGCGTACCGCGCATCGAGATCGAGCGCGTGGGCGGCCGCGTCAGAGTCGTGATCCATTGCGCCAAACCGGGTATGATCATCGGCAAGGGCGGCACGGAGATCGAAAAACTGCGTCTCGACATCGAGCGCTTTTTGGGGATCAAAGGCGTTTCCGTCAACGTCAACGAGATCAAGAATCCGGATCTGGACGCACAGCTCGTGGCAGAGAGCATCGCAAGTCAGTTGGAGCGCCGCATTTCCTTTAGACGCGCCATGAAGCTTGCCATCGGCAGAACGATGCGCCTGGGCGCCCGCGGGATCAAGATCTCCTGCGGCGGCCGTCTCGGCGGCGCCGAGATCGCTCGCACCGAGCACTATCATGAAGGAACCATCCCGCTGCAGACCCTGCGCGCGGACATCGACTACGGTTTCGCGGAAGCCAAGACCACTTACGGCCGCATCGGCATCAAAGTGTGGATCTACGGCGGCGAAGTGCTGCAAGTCGTCCAGCGTGACCGCAGAGGTCGTGACGGTGAACGCCGCGAGCGTCGCGGTCGTGACGGAGAACGTCGCGGCGGCGATCGTGATCGCAGAGGCGGCACGGATCGCAGACCGGGCGCCGGCGGTGCGGGATTCCGGCCGACCAACGTGAACCCGCGCAGAGGCGATCTGCACCGCAAGCAGGCCGAGGCGAAAGCCGCGGCGGCACAGGCGGAAAGCGTCGAGGCGGCGAGTGCCGAAGGAGGAAACGAAAATGTTAATGCCCAAGAGAACTAAATACAGACGCGTTCAGCGCGGCCGCATGAAGGGCAAAGCATCCCGCGGCACCGAGATCACCTACGGCTCTTTCGGCCTGGTGGCGACGGAGCCCGCTTGGGTGACCTCGAACCAGATCGAGGCGGCCCGTGTGGCAATGACCCGTTACGTCAAACGCGGCGGACAGGTCTGGATCAAAATTTTCCCGGACAAACCGGTCACGGAAAAACCGGCGGAGACCCGTATGGGTTCCGGTAAAGGTTCGCCCGAATACTGGGTGGCCGTGGTCAAGCCCGGCAGAGTGATGTTTGAGATGGACGGCATTCCGGAAGAGCAGGCGAAAGAAGCGATGCGTCTTGCGTCGCACAAGCTGCCCCTGAAGTGCAAGTTCGTCGCCAAGCAGAAAGAAGCGTAAAGGAGGTTGCAGCATGAAAATTGCCGATATCAGAAAGAAAACTGCGGAAGAACTGCAGGGCGAGCTCAAAGAAATGAAGAGCGAGCTGTTCCAGCTGCGCTTCCAGCACGCGATCAATCAGTTGGACAACCCCTTAAAAATCGCGCAGACGAGAAAAGACATTGCCAGACTCATGACCGTCATCCGCGAAAAAGAGATTGAAGCGCAAACCAAAAGTGCTGCGCAGTAAGGGAGAGTAAACGATGGATACTACGAGAAACTTGCGGAAGACGCGCGTGGGTATGGTCGTCAGCGACAAGATGGATAAGACCATCGTCGTCGCGATCGCGGACCACGTCCGTCATCCCCTTTACAACAAGATCGTCAACAAGACCGTGAAGTTCAAAGCGCACGACGAATTGAACGAATGCGGCGTGGGCGACAAAGTCATGATCATGGAGACCCGTCCTTTGTCGAAAGATAAAAGATGGCGCCTTGTGAAGATCATCGAAAAAGCGAAATAAGCACGGGAGGTAACATGGTATGATTCAGCAGCAAAGCTTTATGAAGGTTGCCGACAATACCGGCGCCAAAGAACTCATGTGCATCCGCGTGCTGGGCGGTACCGGCCGTCGTTACGCCAATGTCGGCGACGTGGTCGTGTGCAGCGTCAAAAAGGCCGCGCCGGGCGGCAGCGTGAAAAAGGGCGACGTCGTGAAAGCGGTCGTCGTGCGCACGGTCTCCGGCGTGCACCGCAAGGACGGCTCCTACGTTCGTTTCGACGAAAACGCCGCCGTCATTTTAGCGGATGACAACAATCCCAAAGGGACCCGCATTTTCGGGCCGGTCGCAAGAGAGTTGAGAGAGAAAGATTACGTGAAGATCCTCTCCCTTGCCCCCGAAGTACTGTGAGGCGGAGGATACGAGCATGAAAAAAATGCACATCAGAAAAGACGATATGGTCGTCGTGAACTCCGGCGATGAAAAAGGCCGCAAGGCAAAGGTGCTGGCGGTCAGCCCGAAAGAGGGCAAGGTCATCGTGGAGGGACTGAACATGGTCTCCAAGCACGTAAAGCCCAAAAAACAGGGTGAAGCGGGCGGGATCGTTCAGGCGGAAAGCGCGTTTTACGCATCCAAGGTCAATCTTTATTGCCCGAAATGCTCCAAAGGCGTCCGCGTGAAGATCAAAACCCAGAAGAACGGCGAAAAGATCCGCACCTGCGCAAGCTGCGGCGAAACGCTGTAAGGGAAGGAGGACTACCGATGTCGAAATTGAAAGAACTGTATCAGGACCAAGTAGCTCCCGCCCTGATGAAAAAATTCAACTACAAGAACCCGATGATGATCCCGAGACTCAATAAGATCGTGGTGAACATCGGCGCGGGCGACGCCAAGGAAAACTCCAAGGTGATCGACTCGATCATCGAAGATCTGACCACCATCACCGGTCAGAAAGCGGTTCCGACCACCGCCAAGAAATCCGTTGCAAACTTCAAGCTGCGTGCCGGCATGAAGATCGGCGCCAGAGTAACGCTGCGCGGCGAAAGAATGTATGAATTCATGGATCGTCTGTTCAACGTGGCGCTGCCCCGCGTGCGCGACTTCAAGGGAATCAATCCCAACGCGTTCGACGGCAGAGGAAACTACTCTCTCGGTCTGAAAGAACAGCTGATCTTCCCGGAGATCGTCTATGATAAGGTAGATAAGATCCGCGGCATGGATATCGCGTTCGTGACCACCGCGAAAACCGACGAAGAGGCCCGCACCTTCTTAGAGCTGATGGGCGCGCCCTTTGCAAGGGATTAAGGAGTAAGTTATGGCGAAAAAATCGATGATTTTGAAGCAGCAGAAAGAACAGAAGTTCTCGACGCGCAGATACAATCGCTGCAAGATCTGCGGCCGCCCGCACGCATACCTGCGGAAATACGGCGTGTGCCGCATCTGCTTTAGAGAGCTTGCCTACCGCGGAGAGATCCCGGGCGTGCGCAAAGCCAGCTGGTAAAGGTTTCAAAGTCGCGCAAAAGTGCGAAAGCATACTATGCGCACAAAGGAGGAACAACATGCAAATCACAGATGCAATTGCGGATATGCTCACGCGCATCCGGAATGCCAACAACGCAAAGCATCCGACCGTGGATATCCCCAGCTCCAACGTGAAACGCGCGATCGCGCAGATCCTGGTGGACGAGGGCTACGTCAAGGGCTTTGAAGTACTGGAAGATCAGAAACAGGGCGTCATCCGTATGACGCTGCGCTACGGTCAGAACAAAGAGAGGATCATCAAGGGTTTGAAGCGCGTCTCCAAGCCGGGTCTGCGGATCTACGCGGGCTGCGAGGAGCTTCCGAAGGTCCAGCGCGGCCTCGGGATCGCGATCATCTCCACCTCGAAGGGCATCATGACCGATAAAGCGGCAAGAAAAGAAAACGTCGGCGGCGAAGTTCTCGCCTTTGTCTGGTAAGGGGGTAGCAAGATGTCAAGAATCGGAAAAGCACCGGTCGTGATCCCCGCAGGCGTCACCGTGACCCGCGAGGGCAACACCCTGACCGTCAAAGGCCCCAAAGGGGAATTGACCGAGACCTTCCATCCCGATATGGAATTGCACGTGGAGCCCACCGAGATCCGCGTGACCCGTCCCGACGACGAAAAAGAGCATCGCGCTCTGCACGGGCTGACCCGCGCGCTGATCGCGAACATGGTCCACGGCGTGACCGAAGGGTTCGCCAAGACGCTGGAGATCAGCGAAGGTTACCGTGCCGCCAAACAGGGCAACCGCCTGGTTTTGAACGTCGGTTATTCGCACGAGGTGTTCTTTGAAGACGGCAACGGCATCACCTTCGAGGTGCCGGCGCCCAACCAGATCATCGTGCGCGGCGCGGACAAACAGCGCGTCGGCCAGGTCGCCAGCGAGATCCGCGGCAAACGTCCGCCGGAGCCGTATCTGGGCAAGGGTATCCGCTATGCGGGCGAACACATCCGCCGCAAAGCCGGGAAGTCCGGTAAATAAGGAAAGGAGCGTATGAACGATGATTAACAGACCGAATACGGAACTCAAGCGCATTCACCGTCATAAACGCGTCCGCGGCAAGGTGTCCGGCACGGCCGAGAAGCCCCGCATGAGCGTTTATCGCTCCACGAAAAACATTTACGTGCAGCTGATCGACGACGTGAAAGGCGTGACGCTTTGCTCCGCTTCTTCTCTCGACAAGGCGTTCGAGGGAGACGGCGGCAACAAGGAAGGCGCGAAGAAGGTCGGCGAAATGATCGCCAAGATCGCCCTCGAAAAGGGAATCGAAACCGTGGTGTTCGACCGCGGCGGTTATCTGTATCACGGAAGAGTGAAAGATCTCGCAGACGCCGCGCGCGAAGCCGGACTGAAATTCTAAGGAGGGCAATATGGCAACGAAGATCGATCCCGCGACCATCGATTTGAAAGAGGTCGTGGTTGACGTAAAAAGCGTATCCAAAACCGTGAAGGGCGGCCGCGTCCGCAAGTTCTCGGCTCTGGTCGTCGTGGGCGATGAAAACGGCCACGTCGGCTGCGGCCTGGGCAAGGCGGCGGAGCGTCCGGAAGCCGTCCGCAAGGGCGTGGAAGACGCGAAGAAGAACATCGTGGAGATCGCCCGCAAGGGAACCACCTTACCGCACGAGATCATCGGCGAGTACGGCGCCGCGCGCGTGTTGTTGAAACCGGCTGCCGAAGGTACCGGCGTGATCGCGGGCGGAAAAGTCCGCAGCGTGCTGGACATGGCGGGGATCAAGAACGTGCGTACCAAGTGCCTGCGTTCCAATAACCCGACCAACGTGGTCAAGGCCACCTTCGAGGGTCTGAAACAGCTGCGCACCGTGGAAGAAGTAGCCAAAACGCGCGGCAAGACGCCTGCGGAAATTCTGAACTGAGGTGACTACCATGGGAAAAGTGAAAATCACCCTGACGAAAAGTCTGATCGGAAGATTGGAAAAGCAGCAGAGAACGGCGGCGTCGCTCGGGCTTCGTAAGATCGGAGACAGCACGGTGCAGCCGGACGGTCCGGTGACGGACGGCAAGATCTTTGTGATCAAGCATTTGGTCAGCGTCGAGCGCGACGCGGACTGATAGGCTGCGACGATAAGGAGGAACAAATCAATGAAGCTTCATGAGCTAAGCCCCGTGCCCGGCAGCGTGAAAAGCGCGTACCGCAAAGGCCGCGGACCGGCTTCCGGCAACGGCAAAACGGCGGGCAAAGGGCATAAAGGGCAGAACGCCCGCTCCGGCGGCGGCGTCCGGATCGGTTTCGAAGGCGGTCAGATCCCCGCGTACCGTCGTCTTCCGAAGCGCGGTTTCGGCAACACCCGTTTTGCCAAAGAATACGCGATCGTGAACGTGAGCGCGCTGGAAGCCGCCTTTGAGGACGGCGCCACCGTGACCCTCGAAGCGCTTTGCGAAAAGAATCTTGTGAAAAAACAGTTGGACGGCCTGAAAGTTCTCGGAAACGGTGAGATCACAAAGAAGCTGACGGTCCAGGCAAAAGTCTTTTCTGCCGCAGCCAAAGAGAAGATCGAATCGGCGGGCGGAAAGGCAGAGGTCATTTAACATGTTCAAAACACTCGTTACCGCGTGGAAACTGCCGGATCTGAGAAAGAAGATGCTCTTCTCGATCATGATCCTCGTGCTGTTTCGCATCGGCTGCGTGGTCCCCGTTCCGTTTATCGACGCGAGCGTGATCTCCGGCTGGTTCAACAGCGCGGCAAACAGCGGAACCATGTTCGGTTATTTCAACGTGCTGTCCGGTCAGGCGTTCTCCCAGGGCACCCTGTTCGCCCTGTCCGTCTCCCCGTACATCACGGCGTCCATCGTGATGCAGCTTTTGACCATCGCGATCCCCGCTCTGGAGCGTTTGCAGAAGAGCGGTGAAGAAGGGCAGAAGAAGATCAACGCGATTACCCGGTATCTCACCGTGGCGCTTGCCCTGATCACGAGTTACGGTTACTATCTCACGCTGAAAAACAGCGTGCACGCGATCACCGACGAAGGCGTGTTCCCCATGATCGTGATCCTTGCCTGCCATTGCGCGGGCGCGGCGATCATCATGTGGATGGGCGAAAAGATCAATGAACGCGGACTCGGCAACGGGATCTCTTTGATCCTGTTTGTGAACATCATCTCGTCCTTGCCGACCATGGCGAGCTCGTTTGTGATGTATTTCCAGTCCACGCCTCTGATCGTCCCGATCTACGCGGCGATGATCCTGGTCGCCATCGGCATCATCGCGTTCGTGGTCTTCATGACCGAGAGCGAAAGAAGACTGCCCGTCCAGTACGCAAAACGCGTCGTGGGCAGAAAAATGTACGGCGGCCAGAGCACTTATCTGCCGATCAAGCTGAATATGTCCGGCGTCATGCCGATCATCTTCGCTTCCACGATCGTGAGCCTGCCGTCCACCATCGCGCTGTTCTTCCCGCAGGCGCAGGAAGGCACCTTCTGGTACGGCGTGCTGCAGGCGCTGTCCTCCGGCAGCTTCGTGTATGCCGTGGTCCTGTGCCTCTTGATCATCGCGTTTTCTTACTTTTATCTGTCCATTTCCTTCAATCCGGTGGAAGTGGCGAATAACTTAAAGAAAAACGGCGGCTTCATCCCGGGGATCCGTCCCGGCAAGCCGACCAGCGATTTCATCACGAAGAGCCTGCATAAGATCACGCTGATCGGCGCGTTCTTCCTCGGCATCATCGCGATCATCCCGATGCTCGTCAACCTGACCGGCATCAGCTTCGGCTCCGTCACCTTCGGCGGCACGTCCTTACTCATTCTGGTGGGCGTGGTCCTCGAAGTCCGCACGGATCTCGAAAGCCAGATCACGATGCGCCACTACAAGGGCTTTTTGGAATGAACCTGATCTTTTTGGGAGCCCCGGGCGCCGGCAAAGGCACCCACGCGGCGCGCTTTGCCGAACGGCACAAGCTTGCCACGGTCTCGACCGGAGAGCTTTTGCGCAGCGCAATCAAAAACGGCACCGAGCTCGGGAAACAGGCAAACGTTTATATGCAGTCGGGCGACCTTGTGCCGGATGAACTCGTCATCGGGATCATCAAGGAACGCTTGAGCGAGCCCGATTGCGCAAACGGCTTTATCCTCGACGGTTTTCCCCGCACGATCAAACAGGCGGAAGCCTTGAAGGCTTTGGGCGTTTCGATCGACCGCGTGCTGAATCTGCACGTGGATGACGAGGTGATCGTGACCCGTATGAGCGGCAGAAGAGTCTGCAGCGAGTGCGGCAAGACCTATCACGTCCTTTATACGCCTCCCAAAAAGGCGGACGGGATCTGCGACGATTGCGGCGCAAGCCTTACGATCCGCGCCGACGACGCGCCGGAAACGGTGCGCGAACGCTTGAGGGTCTATCACGAAAAGACCGCGCCTTTGATCGCCTATTATGAGAACGAGGGGATCTTGGTGACCGTCGAAGGCCGAGAAGATCCGGACGAAACGAGTAAGGCTGTTTTCGAGGCGCTGGAATGATCGTGATCAAAACCCCGGCGCATATCGAAGCCATGCGCGTAAGCGGCAGGATCGCAGGAGAATCGCTGCTTGCGGCAAAAGAAGCATTACGAGTCGGGATGACCACCAAGGAACTGGACGCGGTGGTGCATAAATACATCCTTTCTCAAAAAGCGACCCCCTCATTTTTGGGATACAACGGGTTTCCCGCAGCCAGTTGCATCAGCGTCAACGACGCGGTGATCCACGGTTTTCCGTCGGATTACAGACTGCGCGAGGGAGACATCGTGAGTATTGACGTCGGCGCCTGTAAGGACGGGTTCCATGGCGACTGCGCCGACACCTTCCCGGTCGGAAGCGTGACCGATGAAGCCTTACGTCTCATCGCCGTGACCAAGCAAAGCTTTTACGACGGCATTGCGGCCTACCGTAACGGCGGGCGGATCGGCGACCTTTCCGCGGCAATCCAGCAAAGGGTAGAGACGAACGGCTTTTCGGTCGTCAAGGAATACGTCGGACACGGTGTGGGAGCCCACCTGCACGAGGAGCCGGACGTACCCAATTACGGCCGGGCGGGACACGGACCGCGACTCTACGCGAATATGACCATCGCCATCGAACCCATGGTATGCGAAAAGTCTGCTGCGATCTACGTCGATAAGGACGGTTGGAAAGTTTTGACTCGCGACGGCGGCTTGGCGGCGCATTACGAGAATACCGTACTGCTCACCGAGACCGGCGTAGAAATCTTAACTCCGCACGATTGAGGAAACCATGATGGAACCTTCCCCGGAAGCGGGCAGTATCGTTCGATCGATCCAAGGGCGCGACAAGGATACCGCATACGTGGTCCTGCGCGTCGAGATCGGGCAGAGAGGTCCCGAATGCCTGGTTGCAAACGGGATCGAGCGCAAATTAGATGCGCCCAAGCGAAAAAACCCAAGGCACTTACGGCTGATAGCCGAAGCCAAAGCGTTCACACAGCACGCCGCAGCACCGACCGACGCGGCTTTGCGGGAAGCCCTCCGGGCTTACCGAACCACTCGTTGAGGTCATTCGGGAGCAGGCATACCCTGCCGAACGACCTTGAATACGCCAAACGAACCGCAAACAGAAAGAAGGGATTACACTGACGCCGAAAGATGATGTCATGGAGTTCGAAGGGAAGATCTTAGAGACCCTTCCGAATGCCACATTCCGGGTACAATTACCCAACGACATGGTCATCATTGCCCACGTTTCGGGCAAGATCAGACAACGGTATATCAAGATCATTCCCGGGGACAGGGTACTGGTGGAAGTATCGGTGTATGACCCCACCAAAGGCAGAATCACGTGGCGGCTGTAAGTCCGGCCAACAAATGGAGGTAGAAACATGAAGGTAAGACCTTCCGTCAAAAAAATGTGTGAGAAGTGCAAGATCATCAAACGAAAGGGCGTTGTCATGGTCATCTGCGACAACCCCAAGCACAAACAAAAACAGGGCTAACGGAGGAAAGTAGAATATGGCTCGTATCGCAGGTGTTGACATTCCCAACGAAAAACGCGTTGAGATCGGTTTGACCTATATTTTCGGGATCGGCAGGACCTCGTCCAACAAGATCCTGGAAGCGACGGGGATCAATCCGGACACGCGCGTGAAGGATCTGACCGACGATGAGATCGCGAAATTGCGTGAAACGATCGAGAACCACTACATGGTGGAAGGCGATCTCAGACGCAATATCGCGTACGATATCAAGCGCATGACGGATATCGGCTGCTATCGCGGGATTCGTCACCGCAAAGGCTTGCCGGTGCACGGTCAGCGCACCAAGACCAACGCTCGGACTCGCAAGGGGCCGAAGAAGACTATCGCGAATAAGAAGAAATAAAGGAGAAACAGCATGGCACAAGCAGGAAAACGTGTTGTGAAACGCCGCCGCGAGAGAAAGAATATCGAGCGCGGTGCGGCGCACATTCGCTCCACTTACAATAACACGATCGTGACCATCACGGATCTGTCCGGCAACGCTTTAAGCTGGGCAAGCGCGGGCGAGATGGGCTTCAAAGGCTCCAAGAAATCCACGCCGTTCGCGGCGCAGACCGCGGCGGAGACCGCGGCGAAGCTCGCCATGGAACACGGGCTGAAAACCGTGGAAGTATTCGTCAAAGGCCCCGGCCAGGGACGTGAGAGCGCGATCCGCGCTTTGCAGACCGCAGGGCTCGACATCACCCTCATCAAGGACGTGACCCCGATCCCGCATAACGGATGCCGTCCTCCGAAGAGAAGACGCGTGTAAGGGGAGGAGAAGAATTATGGCAAGATATACCGGACCTGTATGCAGACAGTGTCGCCGCGAGGGCGTGAAACTGTTTTTGAAGGGCGACCGCTGCTTTACCGAAAAATGCGCGATTCAGCGCCGCAACACCATCCCCGGCCAGCACGGCATGGGCAGAAAGATGGCAAAGGAGTACGGTTTCCAGCTGCGTGAAAAGCAGAAAGCGAAACGGTACTACGGCATTCTGGAAAACCAGTTCCGTAACTATTTCGAGACCGCGGACCGCAAAGAAGGCGTCACGGGTGAAAACCTGCTCACGATGATCGAGCGCAGACTCGACAACGTCGTGTACCGCGCGGGCTTCGGCGAAAGCCGCAGAGAAGCGCGTCAGATGGTGCGTCACGGCCATTTCGCGATCAACGGCAAGAAAGCGGATATCCCGTCGATCATCTTGAAGGTCGGCGACGAGATCTCTTTAAGAGACCGCAGCAAGGGCTTGAAGCGTTTTGAAGAATGCGCGGCAGAACTGGAGGCCGCCTCGGCGAACCTGCCGAAATGGCTGTCCGTGGACGTGAGCAAATTCACCGTCACCGTGACCGCTTTGCCGCAACGGGAGGATATCGACTTCGAGATCGAAGAGCATCTCATCGTCGAGTTGTACTCCAAGTAAAACGTAAATCCCGTTCACGAGTTTCACAATACGGAAAGGGGTTAACTGAATGATTGAAATTGAAAGACCGAACATTACCACCGTAGAGCAGAGTGCAGACGAATCCTACGGTAAATTTGAGATCGAGCCTTTGGAACGCGGTTTCGGGATCACGCTGGGCAACTCGCTCAGACGGATCTTAATGAGCTCTTTGCCGGGCGTTGCGGTCACGAGCGTCAAGATCGACGGCGTGCTGCACGAGATCTCCACGATCCCGGGCGTCAAGGAAGACGTGACCGAGATCATCCTAAACGTCAAAGGGATCACGGCAAAACTGTTCACCGATCAACCGAAAATCGTCGTTTTGGATATGAACGGCGAATGCGAAGTGACCGCGGGCGATATCAAGACCGATGCGGATATCGAGATCCTAAACCCGAATCATCACATCGCCACCGTATCGAGCGGCGCGAAGCTGTATATGGAACTGACCTTTGAGAAGGGCCGCGGCTACGTTTCTTCGGAGCGCAACAAAATGCTCGGCGCGCCCTCCATCGGCGTCATCTATACGGATTCGATCTTCACGCCGGTCTATAAGGCAAACTACACCGTGGAAAACACCCGCGTGGGCGACAAAATGGAGTTCGATAAACTCGTTTTGGAAGTCCTGACCGACGGGACGATCACGGCAAAGGAATCCATTTCGCTTGCCGCCAAGATCTTCACGGAGCATCTGAATCTGTTCGTGGATCTGTCCGACGAGGCAAAGAAGACCGAGATCATGGTGGACCGCGAAGAGACGACCAAGGAGAAAGCCTTGGAAATGACGATCGAGGAGTTAGACGTTTCGGTGCGCAGCTTCAACTGCTTGAAGCGCGCGGGCATCGACACGATCGAGGACCTGATCAGCCACAGCGAAGCGGATATGATCAAGGTGCGCAACCTCGGCAAGAAGAGCCTGGAAGAAGTCATCCAGAAGCTCAATTCATTGGGACTTTCCCTGCGTCAAGACGACGAATAAGACGGTAACTTTAGGAGGATAACTAATATGCCCGGAACCAGAAAACTCGGCAGACCGACCGCGCACAGACGGTCGATGCTGCGTGGGCAGGTCACGTATCTCTTGGAGAACGGTTCGCTCAAAACGACCGTGACCCGCGCGAAAGAGCTGCGCAGCGTCACGGAGAAGATGATCACGCTCGGCAAGAAGAACACGCTTGCGGCGCGTCGTCAGGCGCTCGCCTTCATCACCAAAGAAGACGTCGTGAAAAAGCTGTTCGACGTGATCGCGCCTTCGTTTGAAGGCCGCAACGGCGGTTACACCCGCGTGCTGAAACTCGGTCAGCGCCGCGGCGACGGCGCCGAAATGGCGATCATCGAGCTTCTCAAAGAAGAGAAGAAGGAAAAGAAATCCGCTTCCAAGAAACCGGCAGCCAAAAAGCCCGCCGCCAAGAAGGCCGCCGCACCCGCGAAGAAGAATCTCTCGGAGGCCGAACCCGAAAAAGAAGAAAAAGCGGAAGAAGTAAAAGACGAAGTCAAAGAAGAAGTCAAGGAAGAAGTTAAAGACGAAGTCAAAGAAGCTCCCGCGGAACCAACCACCGAGGAACAGGCTTAATCAAAAAAAGCGCCGGGTAAGCCCGGCGCTTTTTTCAACAGAAAGAAGGATCCGATATGGCGGAACGTGAATTTACGGAAAAAGAAGTCAAAGACGCCGTGGCGCTTGCGCTCACGGAATTGTTGGAGCAAGCCAAAACAGAGCGCGGCGATCTGGTCGTGATCGGTTGCTCCTCAAGCGAGATCGCCGGCGGCGTGATCGGCAAATCGAGCGTGCCGGAATACGCGCAGGCGGTGTATGAAGGCGCTGTGAGCGTGCTGGAAGCGCGCGGCTTGTTTCTTGCGGCGCAATGCTGCGAGCATCTCAACCGTTCGCTGATCGTCGAGCGCGCCTACGCGGACGCACACGGGCTTTGCCGCGTGAACGTCGTGCCGCAGGTACACGCGGGCGGCAGCTTCGCCGCGTGCGCTTACGCGCGCATGAATTCGCCCTGCGCCGTGACGCACGTCCGGGCGCAGGCGGGGCTCGATATCGGCGATACGCTCATCGGGATGCATCTTGCGCCCGTCGCCGTGCCGGTGCGCCTGTCCGTCCGGAAGGTCGGATGCGCCCACCTCGTCGCGGCGCGCAGTCGGCTGCCCTTTGTCGGCGGCGAGCGCGCGCATTACGACGACGCTTTGCGCTGACAGGACCCGGTGTCGTTATAAAAAGGCAGATCCCCCGGGGGATCTGCCTTTTGATTTTTTGATCGTTCGGTTCAGTCTGCGATCAACGCGCTCAGCGAGGCTTCGTTCTGCAGACCGATCAGGCGTTTTACTTCCTTGCCGTCCTTGATGAGAAGCAGGGTCGGAATGCTTTCCACGCCGAATTTTTCGCTTAACGCAGGCGCGTCGTCCACGTTGATCTCAAAAATATCGACCGCGGGATTTGCTTCGGCAAAGCGCTCCAGGATCGGGAGCAGCATCTTGCAAGGGCCGCACCAATCGGCGTAAAAGTCCACGATCACGGGGCTTTTCGCGCCTTCAACCCGGGCGGCGAATTCGTTTTCAGCGATCTTGTAAATGGCCATAAGAAACTCCTTTCAACGTTCGTATGACCAGTATAACACAGAATTTCAAAATTTTTCACTTTTTTTGCGAAAAATATGGTATAGTAATTGCGGGAATCTCAAATACACAGGAGGAACAAGTATGGAACTCAAAGGCAGCAAGACCGAACAAAACCTGCAGGCGGCGTTTGCCGGCGAAAGCCAGGCGCGCAACAAGTACACCTATTTCGCGTCCGTTGCGAAAAAAGAGGGCTTCGAGCAGATCAAGGAGATCTTTGAAAAGACCGCGGAAAACGAAAAAGAGCACGCGAAAATGTGGCTCAAGGAGCTCAAAGGCATCGGCACCACGGCGGAAAACCTCGCGGCGGCTGCGGCGGGCGAAAACTACGAGTGGACCGATATGTACGAAACCTTCGCGCGCGAAGCGGAAGAAGAGGGCTTCACCGCGATCGCGGCGAAATTCCGTCTGGTCGCCCAGATCGAAAAGGCGCACGAGGAGCGTTACCGCGCGCTTTTGAACAATATCCAGATGCAGACCGTTTTTGAAAAGAGCGGCGAAACCATGTGGGAATGCCGCAACTGCGGTCATCTGGTCATCGGCAAAAAAGCGCCGGAGGTCTGCCCGGTCTGTGCGCATCCGCAGAGCTATTTCGAGGTCAGAAAAGAGAATTATTAAGCCCGGATGAAAAGCGCCGCCCGAAAACACGGGCGGCGCTTTTCGGTTTCGGAAAAAACTTTCGCACGAAGCAAAAAAGCCCTTGCAAACGAACTTTAAGTGTGATATAATCGTCGGGTATCGGGGTGTAGCTCAGTTTGGTAGAGCGCTTGGTTCGGGACCAAGAGGCCGAAGGTTCAAGTCCTTTCACTCCGACCATAATAATTAAGGGAGAGATACAAGCGATCTCTCCCTTAATTTTGCCTATTTTCAGCCGAAAATGGTCG
The DNA here is from genome assembly GCA_902796545.1 of uncultured Ruminococcus sp. Classification (GTDB taxonomy): domain Bacteria; phylum Bacillota; class Clostridia; order Oscillospirales; family SIG627; genus RUG14179. The sequence continues at coordinate 22,434 of CADBPF010000036.1, forward strand.
TTTTCAGCTGATTTTTGTGCTTTTTCGCCCCTCGTCTCTGAATTTGTCTAAAATTGGAGCCTTTCCAATCGTTCCAGGCAAAAAGTTATCGTGTGAAAGTAGGTAATCGTGTGTTTGTTAGGAAGTAATCGTGTGAAAACAGTTTTTCTGCTTTTTTCGCCAAAGGAAGTAGATTTTTTCGTATTCTTATGTTATAATACTGTTATAACCTTGCAAGTTAACGGAGGTGCCGCATGAGTTTCTGTGATGATATAAGAGAGATTCGTCAAAAGTGTTTTCTCTCCCAAGAGACCTTTGCAAAGGAACTTGGGGTGTCGTTTGCTACGGTAAACAGATGGGAATCCGGAAAAACGAAACCAACATATAAGACAATGAAGTTGATTGATGACTTTTGTAAGAGTCGCAATATTGATTTTGATATTCGGCGTGATATTGATGAGATTTTATGATAGGCTATAGAAACATATACGCATTTAGTCGTTTACTAAGGAGCGCTTATTATGTCGAAACACTATATGATTGATTTGTTTGCCGGAGCTGGTGGGCTGTCATGTGGACTAGAGCAGGCCGGCTTTACTCCCGTTCTCGCAAATGAACTGGTAGATCAATACGCCCAAACTTATCAGATTAATCATCCTGATACAAAAGTTATCATTGGTGATGTTAGGCAAGTAGATGAAAAAGAACTACATAACCTTGTCAAAGAATACGGTGAAATTGATCTAATTGCAGGTGGTCCTCCATGTCAAGGCTTTTCTGTCAATGCACCTGTTCGATCATTAGATGATCCTCGGAATCATTTGTTTAAGGAATACTTGCGGATTGTAGCAGA
>CADBPF010000037.1 GCA_902796545.1 uncultured Ruminococcus sp.
AGGTTTTCTTTTTTGCCTGATCCAATTTCCCTTGCTTTTCTTTTGGCTCCACCTTTTCTTTTCACACGAAAAGAAAAGGTGGAATACAAACCAAATCTACTTCAATTCATAGCCGCAGGCGAGGACGGCGGCGCGGGCGAGAACGTCGAGCGCGTCGAGGAAGGGAAAGCGGTCCCGGATCCGGTCCTGCAAGACGGAAAGCTCGGTGCAGGAGAGCAAAAAGAGGGCGTCCGGCGTTTTGCTTCGGATCGAATCGACCGCGGCAAACAGGTATTCGGCGGCGTTTTCGTGTTCGCCCGCTTTGACGGCGGTGATCGCGTCCATCACGAGCGTCTGTTCGGGATCCGCAAGGTTTGTGAAGCGATGCGCGGCGCGGTCGGTACGCTCGTACACGCCCACGCGGTTGAGCCCGGTGGTGCCGAGCACGCAAAGGGGATATTCGGTCCCCGCGGCGTCCAGCGTCAGGCGCACCATATTGAGAAGCTCGACGCCGGAGGGCACGTCGAGGCGGTCGAAAAAGGCGTGCGCGGTGTTGCAGGGCGAGGCGATCACGCTCACGCCGAGCGCGCAGAGATCGTCGATCCCTTTTTGCAGATCCGCAAGCGGGGACGGGCCCTTTTGCAAAAGCGCGTCGGTGCGGTCGGGGATCTTGGTCGCGTTCAAGATCACGCTCGGGATATGCTCCTGATCGCCCCCGGCGCGGGTAAATTCCACCACGCGCTTGAAAAAGAGCGCCGTGGATTCCGGCCCCATGCCGCCTAAAACGCCGAGTTGATACATAAACTCACCCTTCAAAGACGCAGTTTCCGCCGATGACCGTGCGCTTGACGTTGATCTCGTGATCGAAGACCAAAAGGTCGGCGCGCAGACCCGGGGCGAGCACGCCGCAGTCGGTCCAGCCCATGATGCGGGCGGGGGTGGCGGTCGCCATGCGCACCGCGTCCGGCAGGGGAACGAGCGCGTGCTTGACCATGTTCCGCACGAGCCGGTCGGTGGTGGCAACGCTGCCCGCAAAGGCCTTGCGGTCGGGCATTTTGCAAACGCCGTCCTCGATATAGCATTTCTGACCGGTGGTCAGACTGCCGAGGATGCTTTCGCCGTCCGGCATCCCGGCGCCGCGCAGGGAGTCGGTGATCAGCGCAACGCGCCCCGCGCCCTTGGCGCGGTAAATGTAATTGAGCAGCGAATAGGGCAGATGGTGCCCGTCCGCGATGATCTCCACGTCGAAATCGAGCATATAGCCCGCGTCGATCAGGCCGGGCACGCGATAGGCGTTTTTGCGGACCAGCCCGCTCATGCCGGAATAGAAGTGAGTCAACAGCGTGTAGCCGTTTTCGAGCGCGAGCACGGCGTCGTCGTACATCGCGTCGGTATGTCCGAGGCTCGCGAGGATGCCGCGGCTTCTCAAATAGTGGCCGAGCTCCAGCGCGCCGGGCAATTCCGCGGCGACCGACCAGCGGGCGATCTCGGGGCAGCGCGCCAGGATCTTTTCATAGTGCTCCGGCTTCGGCTCCACGATATAGCGTTCGTCCTGCGCGCCCTTTTGGCTTTTCGCGAAGTACGGACCCTCCAGATGCACGCCGGGCATCCGGCTTCCGCGCAGGTTTTCGCGCCTGGCAACGCGATAAACGTCGAAAAAGGCGAACAGATCCTCGTCGGAGGAGGTCAGGCTCGTCGGGAGCATCGTGGTCGTGCCGTGGCGGGCGTGCATCTCGGCGGCGCCCAAAAAGGCGTCCACGGTCGCGTCCATGAAGTCGTGACCGCCGCCGCCGTGCAGGTGCAGGTCGATAAAGCCGGGGGAAATCAGATCACCGGAATAGTCCAAAACCTCGCCCGGGGCCTTCTCGCGGCGCGCGCCGACGTAGGTGATGATCCCGTCTTCGTTTACGGCAACCTCGCCGTTTTCCAGGATCCGATACGGGGTGATGAGATCACCGAAATATCTCGTTTGCATAAAAAGCCTCGCTTTTTGCTGTTTTCTTCCCAAAAAGTATAGCACAAAGCGGGGGCAAACGCAAGCGCTCTGAAAATTTTACGTCCCGTTGCGAAATGCGGGGAATCGTGTTATGATAAAGACGACAGAATAACGACACGGAGGACGTTTTTTGGCAGGCAAAGCGTTTTGGAAGGAAAGCCGCCGGCGGTCGGTCAAGCAGCTTTTGATCGCCGGATGCTTTGTCGCGCTTTCGCTTTTGCTCGTTGGGCTTTGCACGAACACGATCGTGCTGCCCTTTGTCAACCTGTCCGCGGCGTTGGAGCGCGCTTCCGCTTCCGCAAGTCCGAAGCTGGCGCAGCCCAAGGAATCGGACCCGACAAGCTCGTTATCCTTTATCGAGCTTTTGCGCCGCTTTTACTCCGGCGTTCCGGAGGGAAAAGCGCCCGACACGGGGCTTTACGACTCGTCCGAGACCGAACTGTATATCTGCGCGATCGACCCCGCGATACTTCCCGCCGCGCAGATCGAAAACGGCAAAAGCGCCCTGCGCGCGCGCATGGGCTTCTTGGTGCGCCAAAACGCCGACGGCACGCAAAGCCTGCTGAACGCGTCCGGGAACGCGATTTTGGAGACCATGCCGGACACGCTCGATTTCACCGGCCATTGGGACGCGTCCGGCCGCGCGGTCTTTTCGCAAAACGGAGCCTTTTCGGTTTACGACACGGAAAGCGGCGAATTTGTGCCAAGCGACTATCAAAAAGAGCTTTCCAACATCACCGGCGTGGATCTGCCTGCGTATTACGACCTGCCGGACGGCGATATCGCGCTCTATTACAGCGAGGGCAAATACGGCTTTTATTATCAGTCCACCATGGCGCCCTGCTATCAGTTCTACCACGAGGGTCAAAGCTATCAGTTCCGCGAGGGCTTCGGCGCCCTGGGGACCGCCGACGGCGTGCTCGTGGTCGATCGCTCCGCGACGAGCTTTTTCAACCTCTACGGCACCTTGCTGCAGCCCGTCGGTGAGGGCGCGGATCTGATCGGCTATTACCGCTGTGAACACGGGCTGATGCGCGTGTGCGTTTCCGACGGCGCGGACGGACGCGAGGATCTGATCCTCACAAGCGCCAACCGCCGCTTCTATCTTCCCGCCGATTATCGCCTGATCTCGTACAGCGACGGCGTCTTCCTTTTGGAAAAGGACGGCCGTTACGGCTATCTCGATTATACCGGCCGCTGGATCGCGCAGCCGATCTTTTCCTTTGCCGAACCCTTCAAGGAGGGCCTCGGCGTGGTGCGCGACCAAAACGGGCTTTACGGTGCCGTCGATCGCGCCGGACTCTTCGTGATCCCCTGCGAGTGCAGCGAGCTTTCCGTCTCCGGCGGCGTGATCGCCCTGCGCCGCGCCGGCGCCTGGACGGTGCTTTGGAAAGTTTAAGGATCGGATTTTGTTTTTTTGTTTTTTATAGATCTTCCTTTTCTTTTTGGAAAAAGAAAAGGAAGCGAAAAGAAAAACTTCGTGGTGTCATGGATGGGTTTGCGCAGGGCACCCAAAAG
>CADBPF010000038.1 GCA_902796545.1 uncultured Ruminococcus sp.
GTGTCGTAGTCTTTGCCGACGGACAGATCGATCGGCACGACCTTTTCCCGCGCAAGCAAGGGGTGGCGGGCGCGTTTGAGATCCGTTTTCCCGTCCGCGTTGCAGACGACCTCGCGCGCTTCGATCCGATACGCGTATTCCGCCTTGGCAAACTGCACGGACAATTCGGTCAGCGCCTGATAATCGCGCTCCAACAGATCGGCGATCCCGGCGCACTTGGCGCACAACTCGTAGAGGATCCGCTCGATCTCTTTTTGTTCCTCGTTTTCCAACAGCTTGATCTCGTTGTTGAGCTCCACCACCGACATCGGCTCGATGAACACGGTCGCGCCGGAGGCGGAGGTGTCGTGCACCAGCCCCGGAACGCTGTTTTTGTGTTCCACCTTGACGGGCAGGACGAATCTGCCCGAGCGCATGGTCACGATCGGTTCCTGCAGGTGCGCGGCGCGGCTGCCGGTCAGAAACTGCTGGAGTGTATCGCGCACGCGCGAGGAGGTATGGCGGATCTTTTTGCGCAGCTGTTCCAGCGCCGGAGACGCGCGATCCGAGATCTGGTCCTCGCTCAAAATGCAAAAGCGGATGCGTTCTTCCAATTCCGTGTGGACGGTCAGCATCTGAAAATAGCCGTACAGAGCGTTATTCTCTTCCAGGGCGCTGCCGTAGAAGCGAACGCTCTCGGCGTTTGCGAGCATCGCCGCAATCTGCAATAATTCGCCCATCGACAAAAGCGCGCCTTTGCGGACGCGGACAAGGCTTTCGGGGATCGCGGGTGCGGCGGTAAACGCCGGAGCGCCTTTTTCATCCGCCAGAGCGCGCGCCGCTTTCGTGCGAGCGAGCAGCTTTTGCACTTCATTATATGAAAAGGAAGGGCAAAGGCGCCCGATCGCCTCTCTGCCGGAGTCCAGATGACAGCAGGCGGAAAGCTCCGAGCGGATCTGCTCGAAATCGAGCAGAAACAGCGTTTTTTTCAAAGATTCAGCGGTCATTGCGGTTCCTCGATCTTATGATAGAAATCCAAAGTGGAAAACCCGCGCTGCAGCTGCGCGAGCAGGTATCGTTCGCAAAAAGCGGCAAACTCCGAGACCAGGACATCGGAAGCTTTCACGGCGTACGCCGTCTTTTCGGGTACGGCAAGCGTGCGTCTGGCGAGCGCAAGGCAGGAATCCGTGATCGGCGCGGCGTCCGTCCCGGAGGCGCATTCGGCGCACATCGCCGTGCCCTCGGCGGCGTGAAAATGCGCTTTTGCGGGTTCCAACGCCTTGCCGCAGGCGCCGCACTCGTCCAACTGCGGTTGAAAGCCGAGCGCGGAAATCAGCCGCAATTCGAACACCGCCTTGACCAAATCGACCGGCCGGTCTTCTTTTTTCAAGACGGACAGCGCGTTCATCATCAGATACAAAGCGCTGCGCGCGCCCTCTTCGTCCCTGCCGACGTCTTCACAGAGTTCGGCAAAATAAGAGGCCGCGGCAAGGGCTTTGATCCCGCAACCGCAGCCGAGCGGCAGGTCTAACACCTGCGCCTTGGACAAATAATAACGATCCTGCTTCGAGCGCAGGACGAATTCCGAATACGCAAACTGATTGCAGGCGGCGGAGTTTGGATTGACGATACTCCGCACGGCGTTTGCGCTGAAAAAGAGCTTCCCGTGGTCTTCGGTCAAGATCGTGATCAGTTTATCGTAATCCCGAAACGGGGCGACCCGCAAAACGAGTCCTCGAACGGTAAGGATCATTCGTCGTCGTCCCGCTTCAAGCCGAAGTCCGCGATCAGCGAGGGACGGTCGCGCCAATTCTCCTTGACGCGCACCCAAAGAGAAAGATCGACTTTTTCTCCGAAAAAGGCTTCCAGATCTTCCCTTGCACGGATCCCGACTTCTTTGAGCAAGGCGCCGCCCTTGCCGATGACGATCCCTTTATGCGAGGCTTTTTCGCAATAGATCACGGCGCCGATATGCAGTAAGTGCCCGCGCTCGGAGGAAAAGTTCTCGATCACGACGGCGATCCCGTGCGGCACCTCGTCGGAGAGCGCCCACAAGAGCTTTTCGCGGATCATTTCCGAGGCGAGCGTGCGCTCGGACTGGTCGGTCAGAGCGTCCGCCTCAAAGGAAAACGGCGACTCTTCCATAAGCGGTTCCAGCTCGTCGAACAATTCGTCGATCCCCTCGCCCGTTTTCGCGGAAACGGGGATGATCGCGGCAAAGGGATAGGCTTGAGCTAGCGCGTCGATCATGGGCAGGATGCCCGCTTTATTGACCGCGTCGCATTTATTGATCAGAGCGATCACCGGGATCTCCTGTTCCCGGATCCGCGCAAGCAGAGCTTCCTCCGGGCGGCGCAGTTTGCCGACGGATTCGGTCACGAACAGCGCGCAATCCACGTCGGAAAGCGTGCTCCGGATCTGCTTTGCCATTTGCTCGCCGAGGCGGTTTTGAGGCTTCAACAGACCGGGGGTATCCAAAAACACGTACTGCCGTTCGCCTTTGGTCAACACGCCGGTGATCCGGGTGCGGGTGGTCTGCGCTTTCGGCGAGACCGCCGCGATCTTTTCCCCGACCAGACGGTTCAACAGCGTACTTTTGCCGACGTTCGGCATTCCGAGGATCGCCAGATGAATCAGTTTCGTCATATCAGTTTTTGAACAGCGAGTCCACGATCGCTTCCTGTTTTTCAAACATGACCGCCTCGTCTTCCGGTCCGAGCTCGTGATCGTAACCGAGCAGGTGAAGGACGGAATGCACGCACATTCTGCACAAATGCTTGTCAAAGGGCTGTTTTTGCAGATTGGCTTCTTTGGCGACCACGTCCGGCGCGATGATCACGTCGCCCAAAGCGAAATACTCCGCGTCCGGCGACAGCGCCGCCTCTTTGCGCAATTCTTCCAGGGAATCATACATCGGGAATGACAACACGTCCGTCGGCACGTCTTTGGAGCGATACTGCTCGTTGAGCTTCCGGATGCCGTCGTTGGAGGTCAAAAGCACGCTGACCTCGCAGCAGAGATCCATATTTTCGCGCGCAAGCGTGCGCGTGATCGCCACGCGCAAAAGCATCCGCATCGCGGGAGTGAGATGCAGGGAGGATTCGTTTTTGATTTCCGTTTTGTGTGTCATTTCGTCTTCCTTTTCGCCAAAGTCCCAGAAGTCGTATTTTTCGCCGGTCCGCGGCGTTTTTCATAAGCCTCGATCACCTTGGTGACGAGGGTATGGCGCACCACGTCGCGCGATTTGAGCTCCGTGATCGAAATATCGTCGATCCCGCGCAGGAGACTCACCGCGTCCTTCAAGCCGCTTTTCGTGTTCGGAGGCAGGTCGATCTGCGTGATATCGCCGGTCACGACGATCTTGGAACGGAAACCGAGACGCGTCAAGAACATTTTCATTTGTTCCGGCGTGGTGTTTTGCGCTTCGTCCAGAATAATGAACGAGTCGTCCAGCGTTCTGCCGCGCATATAAGCGAGCGGAGCGACCTCGATGACGCCTTTTTCCTGATATTTCTGGAAAGCCTCCATACCGATCAATTCGTAGAGCGCGTCGTACAGCGGTCTCAAATAGGGATCGATCTTGCTTTGCAGATCGCCGGGCAGAAAGCCGAGCCGCTCGCCCGCCTCGACCGCCGGGCGCGTGATGATGATGCGGCTGACCTCTTTTTTCCGAAGCGCCACGGTCGCCATCACGACCGCGAGAAAGGTCTTCCCCGTGCCCGCGGGCCCCACGGCAAGCGTGATCGTGTGGTTGCGGATATTCTCCAAATACTCTTTCTGGCCGACCGTTTTCGCCTTGATCGGTTTCCCCGAGGCGGATAAGCAGATCAGATCGCTGTGAAAATTCAATAATTGGTCGCCGTTTCCGGACGCGATCATCTGGATCGCGTAGTCCACGTTCTGCGGGCGGATCGTATCCGAGAGCGAAGTGAGTTGTTTCAGATATTCGAGCGCCGCTTTCGCGCGCTTCACGTTTGACTCTTCACCGCGCACGCAGATCTCGATATCGCGGTTTACGAGGATCACCTCAAAGGCGCTTTCGATCTTACGGGCGTATGCGTCCTGCGGGCCGAAGGTTTCCGCCACGCTTTCCAAAGATGGGAATTGCAGACAAAGTTCCGTCAAATTGACACTCCTGTGTTTTCGGTTTTAAGGCAGGGCCTGAAACGTAAACGGCAAAGGCTCCGCCACGTTTTCTTTCAAAAATACTTTGGCGTTCAGCGTGACCCCGGCGTCGTCGGAGGTCACGGAAACGGTTTCTTCCAATACTTCGCCGTCACCTAAAAGCGTTTCGGCAAGTTTTGTATGATACGCGTCGTAGCACAGCTTTACGGCGGTCTCGTAGTCGCGGGAAGACTCGCGCTGCACCTGTTCCAAATGCACGCATTTATGCCGATAGACCGGCAATAGCAGTCCGAAGAGACTGACCTGCTTCGTTTCCTCGGCGCAAACTTCCGACTCAAACGCGCTTGCTGAAGCCGGGATCAGCGAAAGCGCGCGCCCCAGCACCACGGTTTCCTCCCGTACGCGCTGCCTGCCGGAAAGAACAATTTGAGTTTCCGCAAACGAAACGGTTTCGGAGAATTCGCGAAAGGTCCGAACGTACACCTTTCCGCTGCTCTCCACGATCCGATACCCGCCCTCGCGCAGGGTCATGGCGCCGCTGACGAGCAGATCGCCTTCGCTCACGGTATCCCCGATGGATACGACCGGTTCGCCGCGCGAAACCTCCATACCGAGCACGATCCCGCCGCGTTTTGCGATCAGATGGGCGCTTACACCGGCAGGCGCCGTCTGCTCCGGCAAGGCGCGCTCCTGCAATTCAACGGTCAAACGCGTTCCGCGCAGATTGAAGGCGGCAAAGACGAATTGCGGGAACCGCCGCAAAAACTCCGTTTGCGCGGCGGGTTCGTCCAGCTCCCGGATCGGCATTCCCGGGTACACGCCGATCGAGCGCATACAACCGAGGATCTCTTCCTCCGAAAGGTCAGAAGAATCCATATCTATTGTAACACTCCAAACGTAAAATGTCGAGCCCCAAAGCAAAAAAACTGCAAAAAAGATGCCCAAAAACATTCCGATCCGATCCGTTTTGCGCAAAAACAAAAACGGAAGCCCTTTTTCTCGGCAGATCACGCCGTTTTTCTCGGTTTCGGAAAGTAAACCGTGGATAAGTGCACGGTCGCTTTTGCGGGTTTTGAGGAAAAGCGTTCCGTCCCCCGGATCGGTCAGGTGCCAGAAACGCACTCCGGCGCGGTACAGGCGGTCCGGGATCGTTTGCGCGCACTTACGCGGAAACGTCCACGCAAGATAGCCGCCCAAAAAGTGGATCAGCGCGTAGATCATCGCGTCTTGCCCTGAAGGATCCGGATCTCGCGGATCTTGCCCGACGCCGAAAGGTTTTTCGCGCCGAGATATTTCAGTTTCAGATCCTCGCCCGTGATCTCCACTTTCAGGCGCCCCTCCAGCGAGATGAGATTCTGCGAATACTCCAAGATCCTGCGGCAATCCTCGAAGATCAATTCGTTGTTGCCGCTTATGAGCAGCAAAAACTCCGGCTCCGTCACCCGATCGCGGATCCGAGCGACCTTATTTCCGACTTGCTTTTTGATCTCCATTCGGACACCTCATAACGTTCTGAAATCTGCATACAGTTTATGGGGTAAAACGGCGTATTATGAGAGGAGCGGGCTTGAAAAAACGCATATTCCGGATCGCGGTCTGCTGTGCGGGACTGATCCTTTTGATCTGTTTTTCGCAGCGTGCGGCAAGCCTCGCAAACGAAGCGTTGGAAACGATCCTTTTTACCTTATCCGGCGCTCTGCTTCCCTATTTGTTCGCAAGCGCTCTGCTCTCTAATCTTTGCTTTGCGCCGGAGCCGATCGCGAAAACGACAGCCGGAGCAAAGGCGCTTACCCTGCTGATCGCCTTTCTCTGCGGTTTTCCCGGCGCCCAGTTTGCGCTGATCTGCGCGCGAAAAGCCGATCGGATCGACCGGACGGACGCGCGCGTGTTTGCGCGCTATCTCTGCGCGCCCTCCCCTGCGTTCTGCGTTTCCTATTTCGGGCGCGCCGTCTGCTCGGACCCTCTGTTCGGGCTGCGGATCTATCTGTGCGCGTGCGCGTCCTGCGTCCTGCTTTGCCGCCTTGCGCTCCGGCGCGCGCACCAAACGCACCCGCCCGTTTTAAAAGCAAAGAAATGCAATCATCCGCCCGTCGCCGACCCGATCGGGATGCTGACAAGCGCCCTCAAAAGCTCGTTTTCCGCCTTTTCCAAACTTTCACTCGGTTTTCTCGCGTGTAAACTCTGTTTGACCGTCCCGCTTTCTTATCTTCCGGCAAAGCCGGCAAGCCTCCTATACGCGCTCATCGAGCCGATCGCGGGATCAGGTCGCCTGCAGGCCGCGTTTGCAAGCGGATCCGAGGCGCCGCTTGTCTTTTGCGCCGCGTTCGGCGGGGTCTGCTCAACGCTCTTTGCCGTCCCGATCGCAAAAGAAAACGGCGTGCGCTTTCATGAGAGTCTGCTCGATCGTGCCCTGATCGCGGCGGTAAGTGTCTGTTTTTTCAAAATCGGCGCGATTTTTTCGATTTTTTGTAAATTTTTCTGTTGTCACGGACCCGGATTTGTTGTATAATGAATCAATCATGAAACAATGAGGTGGGATATGGCAAACCGCCGCGAATACGAGCCCTGCTGCGCGCTTTGCGAGTTTTCCTGCGTTCTGGACGCGTCAGACGCGTTCTTGTGCCGAAAAAAGGGCCCCGTGCGCGCGCTCGGCCGCTGCCGCAGGTTTTCCCCGGATCTTTTGAAATTAGAGCCGGACGCGAGAAGACCCGCAAAACTGCGCGACGATTTGGATTTTTCCATTGAACCCTCAAAATGACGCGTTACCAAACGGGAAGGAACACCATGAGACCGGAAGTCAGATTTTACCAAAAAGAACTGGAAACGATGCCTCGCGATCAGATCCGGGAATTGCAGCTAACAAAACTCAAAAAACTGATCGCTTACGTCTATGAGCGCGTTCCCTTTTATAAAGAACGGCTGGATTCCGTCGGCATGACGCCGGAGAAATTCAAGTCGCTCGACGACTTAAAAGAGATCCCCTACACCACGAAAGAGGATATCCGCGATCACTACCCCTTCGGCTTGTTCGCGGTGCCGACCGGGGATTTGGTGCGCATCCACGCCTCCAGCGGCACCACCGGGAAACCGACCGTGGTCGGTTACACCAAGGGCGATTTAGACACCTGGAGCGATCTTGTGGCGCGCCTTGCCGTCGCCGCCGGCGCGACCGAACAGGATATCGCCCAGATCTGTTTCGGCTACGGGCTCTTTACCGGCGCGCTCGGTTTGCATTACGGTCTGGAAAAGATCGGTGCGACCGTGATCCCGGCTTCCAGCGGCAACACCGAAAAACAGCTGATGCTGATGCAGGATCTCGGCACTTCCTTAATTGTCGCCACGCCGTCTTACGCGTTGTATATGTCCGAAGTCGCACGCGATCTCGGCAAGACCAAAGACGATTTCAAGATCCGTCTCGGGCTTTTGGGCAGCGAAGGCTGCACGCCGGAGATGCGTGAGAAATTAGAAGAAGCCTGGGGCATGTTCGTGACGGATAACTACGGCATGAGCGAACTCTTCGGGCCCGGCGTCGCGGGCGAATGCGTGTTCCGCTGCGGGCATCACATTGCCGAGGATCACTATATCCCCGAGGTGATCGATCCGAAGACCGGCGAAAGCTTAAACGAAGGCGAAAAAGGCGAGCTCGTCTTTACGACGCTTTCCAAGGAAGCCTTTCCGCTGCTGCGCTACCGCACCCGCGATCTTTCCACGTTGGACTACAGCCCCTGCGCCTGCGGCAGAACGATGGCACGAATGGCAAAGGTCAACGACCGCGCCGACAATATGCTGAAGATCAAAGGCGTGAACGTGTTCCCGAGCCAGATCGAGAGCGTGCTTTTGACGATCGAACAGATCTCCCCGAACTATCAGATCGTTCTGACCTCGAAAAATTACATGGATCAGCTGGAAGTGCGCGTGGAAGTGATCGACTCTACCCTGCTCGAGCGTTTCGCCGAGCTGGAAGCCTTGCAGCAAAACGTCCGCCACAAACTCCACACGGTGCTCGGGATCGACGCGAAAGTCACCCTGCTCAGTCCCCGCAGTATCGAACGCACGGCAGGCAAAGCCAAACGCATTGTGGATCAACGCGGCAAAAATACGATCTGATCGGAATATTCAGGAGACGATATGAAAACCTTATTTTTGGGAAACGAAGCGGTCGCCCGCGGATTATACGAGGCGGGCTGCGGTTTCGTTTCCAGTTATCCGGGCACACCGAGTACGGAGATCACGGAGTGCGCCGCGAAATACAGCGAGATCTACGCGGAATGGGCGCCCAATGAAAAAGTTGCGCTCGAAGCGGCGCTCGGCGCCTGTCTCGGCGGCAAACGCGCCTTCTGCGGTATGAAGCACGTGGGGCTGAACGTTGCGGCGGATCCTTTGTTCATCGGTGCGTACACCGGCGTCGGTGCGGGGCTCGTGATCGGCGTGGCGGACGATCCCGGGATGCATTCTTCCCAAAACGAACAGGATTCCCGTCACTACGCCGAAAGCGCGAAGCTCCCGATGCTGGAGCCCTCCGACAGCGCGGAATGCAAAGAATTCACGAAACTTGCCTTTGAGCTCTCGGAAGCCTTTGACACCCCCGTATTGCTGCGCCTGACGACGCGCGTTTCCCACGCGCGCAGTCTGGTGGAATGCGCCGACCGGCAAGAGCCCGCGGCGTTTACTTACGAAAAGGATCCGCAAAAGCACGTGATGATGCCCGCCTACGCGAAACCGCGGCATCTTGCGGCGGAGGACCGCCTGCGCCGGCTTTCCGCCTACGCGGAAACTTCGGATCTCAACCGCATTGAGTTCCATCAAGACGCGCTCGGGATCGTTTGCGCCGGCAACACCTATAACTACGCGAAAGAGGTCTTCGGAGACCGCGCGTCCTATCTCAAGCTCGGCATGGTCCATCCCTTCCCGGAACAGCTGGCACGGCAGTTCGCGGGCAAGGTCAAGCGACTGATCGTGATCGAGGAACTGGATCCTTTTTTGGAAAACAAGTTCCGCGCTCTGGGGATCGCCTGCGAGGGCAAAAACCTGCTCTCGCTTTGCGGCGAATATTCCCAGGATCTGCTCAAAGAGCGTCTGGAAAACGGCTCGAACCCGCATCACGTCTATCCCGATCCGATCCCGCCGCGGCCGCCCGTGCTTTGCCCGGGCTGTCCCCACCGCGGGTTATATTACGTTCTCAAAAAACTGAATCTGCGCGTGTTCGGCGACATCGGCTGTTACACGCTCGGCGCCGTCGCGCCGCTGAATGCGATCGACACCTGTTTTTGCATGGGCGCCTCCGTTTCCGCGATGCACGGCTTTGAAAAAGCTTCTCCGGAAGCCGCCAAAAACTCCGTCGGCGTGATCGGCGACTCCACCTTCATGCATTCCGGCATCACGGGACTGGTCAATCTTTGCTACAACCAAGCGAACGCGACGCTGATCATTTTGGATAACTCGATCACCGCCATGACCGGGCATCAGCAAAACCCCTGCACGGGCTACACTTTGAAAGGCGAGGCGGTACACGGGATCCTGCCCGAAAAGATCTGCGAGGGCGCGGGTGTGGATCCAAAGCATATCCGCATCACCGATCCGAACGAACCCGAAAAACTGGAAGCGATCTTGCGCGAAGAGCTCGCCTTTAACGGCGTGAGCGTGATCATCACGCGCCGCCCCTGCGTGTTGCTCAAACAGGTCAAAAAAGACAAGCTCTGCACGATCGAAAGCGATTCCTGCAAGAATTGCCGCGCCTGCATGAAGCTCGGCTGCCCCGCGATCTATTTGGGGGGCGGCAAACGCCCGCAGATCGACGGCACTCTCTGCACCGGCTGCACCCTGTGCACGAAATTGTGTAAATTCGGCGCGATCCGCACGCAGGCAAGATAAGGGGGCACAGATGAATACGAAGAATATCATGATCGTCGGCGTGGGCGGACAAGGAACGCTTTTGACGAGTAAGATCTTGGGTAACGCCGCGATTTCCGCGGGCTACGACGTGAAGGTCAGCGAGGTCCACGGGATGAGCCAGCGCGGCGGCAGCGTCGTGACCTACGTGCGTTACGGCGCGCAAGTCTATTCCCCGGTCATCGGGCTCGGAGAGGCCGATCTGATTTTGGCGTTCGAACCGCTGGAAGCCGCGCGCGCCTTGAGTTATCTGAAGAAAGACGGCATTTTGGTCGCAAACACCCGCAAGATCGACCCAATGCCCGTGATCTCCGGCGCCATGGAATATCCGCAGGACGTATTGGAAAGAATCGCGTCGCTCGGCGTGGATCTGCGCGCCTTTGACGCAATGCAGTCGGCTCAAAACGCCGGAAACGAAAAAACCCTCAACGTGGTCTTAGTCGGTTACCTTTCCACGCTCGGCTTTTTCGAGGAATCGGCTCTGCGCGACGCCTTGTGCGCCTGTGTTCCCGAAAAACTGCGCGACGTGAACTTAAAAGCGTTCGAACTTGGCAAAAACGCCGAAGTATCAGCATTCTGAATATCCGATCGTCTGAATTGAAGGAGGAAAAACCATCATGTTAGTCAAACAGATCTCAGTCTTTGTGGAAAACGCAAAAGGTCGCCTTGCGGAGATCACGGGCGTCCTCGCGGACAGCCGCGTCAATATCTACGCGCTTTCGATCGCCGACACGACGCAGTTTGGGATCCTGCGCATCATCGTGGAAGATCCCGACGCCGCGCAGAACGCGCTCAAAGAAGCGGGATTCACCGTTTCGATCACCGACGTGCTTTCGCTCGAGATCGACGACAGACCCGGCGGGCTTGCCCGCGCGCTCAAAACGCTCTCTGAAAACGAGATCGACGTGGAATACGCTTACGCCTATATCTCCCACACCATCGATAAAGCGCGCGTCGTCGTGCGCGTGGAAGACATCGCAAAGGCAAGCGAGATCTTGAAAGCCGCCGGTTTTTCCGCCTGACAAGCCATGTTCGAGATCACTTACGCCGAGGCGCTGAACGAAAGCGTTTTTCGTTTCCGGATCCGCGCGCCGCGCGTCGCCAAAAAAGTGCTTCCGGGGCAGTTTCTGATCCTGCGCGTCGATGAGCGCGGGGAGCGCGTTCCCTTCACCGTTTCCGATTATGATCGGAAGTCCGGCGAGGTGGAGATCATTTTCCAAACGGTCGGCGCGACGACGATGAAGCTTTCCGAAAAGCGTGCGGGCGACGTTCTTTGCGACGTGGTCGGCCCGCTCGGCAACGCCACTGAATACGGAAACGCCGAACGGATCTGCGTGATCGGCGGCGGGCTCGGCTGCGCGATCGCGCTTCCCCAGGCAAAAGCCCTGCACCGCGCCGGAAAGCAGGTCGATATCATCGCGGGATTCAGATGCCGCGATCTGATCATTTTGGAAAAAGAGATGCGCGAGAATTGCCGCGATCTTTTAATCTATACCGACGACGGATCCAACGGAAACAAAGGGCTTGTGACCGACGGTCTGCGTGCGCTTGCCGCAGAAAAACACTACGATCTCGTGATCGCGATCGGCCCGGTGATCATGATGAAATTCGTCTGCCTTCTCACAAAAGAACTCGAGCTTCCCACGATCGTAAGCCTGAATCCGATCATGATCGACGGGACCGGGATGTGCGGCGGCTGCCGCGTGACCGTGGGCGGCGTGACGCGTTTTGCCTGCGTGGACGGTCCGGATTTCGACGGACATCAGGTGGATTTTGACGAACTCTTACGTCGGAACCGCACCTACACGGAATTTGAAAAAGAACGCACCGCGGCACACCAATGCCGGATCGGTCTGGAATAGGAGCCGCTTATGCCCAATCTTCAACCGAATCAGACCCCGGTCGCCGAACAAAGCGGCGAGGTGCGCCGGCATAATTTCGACGAGGTATCGCTCGGCTACACGCTCGACGAAGCGATCAACGAAGCGCAGCGCTGCCTGAACTGCAAGGATCCGCGCTGTGTGAAAGCCTGTCCCGTAAACGTGAAGATCCCGCAGTTTATTGAAAAACTGGCGCAAGGCGATCTTTCGGGCGCCTATGAAGTAATCACCGAGACCAACGCCCTTCCCGCCGTTTGCGGGCGCGTTTGCCCGCAGGAAAACCAATGCGAGGGTTCCTGCGTGCGCGCGATCAAGGGCGAGAGCGTGGCGATCGGCAGACTCGAGCGCTTCGTTGCCGACCATGCGCCGAAGACCGTATCTCAAGCTGCCCCGATAAGCTCCGGGAAACGCGTTGCGATCGTCGGATCCGGACCCGCCGGTCTTGCCTGCGCCGGAGATCTGAATCGCGCCGGGATCGACGTGACCGTCTTCGAGGCCTTCCATACGGCAGGCGGCGTTTTGGTGTACGGCATCCCGGAATTCAGGCTTCCGAAAGCGATCGTGCAAAAAGAGGTCAAAGCCCTGCAGGCGCGCGGCGTAAAATTCGAATTCGACGCGGTGATCGGCCGCGCCGAGAGCGTGGATGAGCTGCTTTGCGACTTCGACGCGGTCTTTCTCGGCACCGGCGCGGGACTTCCGCAGTTTATGAATATCCCGGGCGAGTCCCTCATCGGCGTGCTCTCCGCAAACGAATATCTGACCCGCTGCAATCTGATGAAAGCCTATCGCGACGACTACGATACGCCGATCATCCGTGCAAAGCACGTCGCCGTGATCGGCGGCGGAAACGTTGCGATGGACGCCGCCCGCTCCGCCTTACGGCTCGGAGCTTTGAGCGTCACGATCGTCTATCGCAGAAGCGCCGAAGAGCTTCCGGCGCGAAAGGAAGAGGTCAAGCACGCCAAAGAAGAAGGCGTGGGGTTTTCCTTCCTGACGGCGCCGCTCGAGATCCTCGGCGACGATACCGGATCGGTACGCGCCCTTTCCTGCCGGAAGATGACCCTCGGCGAACCGGACGCTTCCGGCCGCCGTCGCCCCGTGCCGCTGCCCGACAGCGAGTTTACGATCGACGCGGATTGTGTGATCGTGGCGATCGGCACCACGCCGAATCCGCTCATCTCTTCCACGACCGACGGACTGGACGCGGATCAGCGCGGCCGCCTGATCGTTGCCGAACACTCGACTGCGACCACCAAAAAAGGCGTGTTTGCCGGAGGGGACGCCGTGACCGGCGCCGCAACGGTGATCCTTGCCATGGGCGCTGGCAAACAGGGCGCGCGCGACATTCTGGATTATCTGAACGACTGATCGAAAAACCGGCAAGCGGATTTGCCGGTTTTTTCTTGTGTTATCTTGATTTTTCGCAAAAATCTGCTATAATGGTTTCAGGATTCATCGAAATAAGGAAGGTGAAACGATGCGCTGCATTTTGAATGGTAAATTGGTCTATCCGGACCACGTGAAAACGGATGCGGCTTTGCTCTTTGACGAAAAGATCGGTGAAGCCGTTCCCGACACCGAAGAATTGCGCAAACAGGATCTGGAATTCATCGACGCGCAGGGCGCCTACGTACTGCCCGGACTGGTCGATATCCACATTCACGGCTATCTGGACGAAGACGCTTCCGACGGCAAGCCGGAGGGCATCGAGAAAATGGCCGCCGGGATCTTACAAAACGGCGTGACTTCGTTTTTGCCGACGACGATGACGGTTTCCCTTGCCGAATTGAATAAGGCCTTTGCGGCGATCAGAGAGTGCATGGAGCCCTCCAAGACCTGGTGCGGCGCGCAGGTGCTCGGCGTGCACGCGGAAGGGCCCTTCATCAACCCCTCGAAAAAGGGCGCGCAGGCGGAAGAGCATATCTTGAAGCCCTACGCCGGTTTCGTGCTGGAAAATCTGGATATTATGCGTCTGATCACGCTTGCGCCGGAAATGGATCCCGATTTCCGCGCGATCCGCGAGATCGCCGCGAGCAGCGACGTGCTGCTTTCCATGGGTCACACCGGCGCCGATTTCAACACAGCGCGCGCGGGGATCGCCGCGGGCGTGCGCCACGCGACGCATCTCTTTAACGCGATGACTCCCCTGCACCACAGAGATCCCGGCGTGGTCGGCGCGGCTCTGCTTGCCGACGAAGTATCCTGCGAGCTGATCGCGGACACCTTCCACGTCAACCCGAATCTCTATCCCATGATCGCAAAGATGAAGGGCGATCAGGTCAACCTGATCACCGACTGCACCCGCGCGGGCGGTCTGCCTGACGGTACCTATTCGCTCGGCGGTCAGCCGATCTACGTGAAAGGCATCGAATGCCGTCTGGAGGACGGGACCATCGCCGGCAGCGTGTTGAAGCTCAACCGCGCCGTTGCCAACTACCGCCAATATACCGGACTGCCGATCGAGGCGGCGGTCGCCGCGGCGTCTTATCATCCCGCGCGCGCGATCCATTGCGACGATAAGAAGGGATCGCTTCTAAAAAATCGTGACGCGGATCTCGTATTCGCGAACGAAAATATGGACATTTTGAAAGTTTATCGTGGAGGCAAATTGCAGTATGAAGCTTAAAGTACCCGCAATTCTGGAACCGGAATTTGCGCCCTTATCCCTCTTTTACCGCGAGTTCAAGGAAGCCGTCGGCGAAAACGGACAGAAGCTCGTGATCGGCGTCGAACGCGCCGAAGATCAGATCTCCGCTTACGAGATGCTCGTCTATCCCGACAACACGGGGCACGACGACGAGAACTATTACGCGGTCGAACGGATCGTCAAGACCTTGTTGTGGATCCGCGGCGGCTACAAAGTGATCCTTGCCGGCAGCAAGCTGCTTGCCGACCGGATCGCCGACGCCTACCGCAAGGGCGGATCCATGGAGTTCGACGCGCTCTTTATGCAGCGCGTGTATGAAAAACCCTTTGAGGTCGTGAGCGTTTCGATCGAAAACGCTCCGGTCACGCGGGAAAGCTCCGCTTCCGTCGGCAAGCATCTGGACGGTTGCCGCATCGGTTTCGACGCGGGCGGATCCGACCGTAAAGTCAGCGCCGTGGTCAACGGTGAGGACGTGTATTCCGAAGAGGTGGTTTGGTTCCCGAAGACCAATTCCGACCCGAATTACCACTACGACGGCATCGTGAGCGCCTTCAAGGCCGCCGCCGCGCACATGCCGCGCGTGGACGCGATCGGCATTTCCTCCGCCGGGATCTACGTGAATAACCGCATCATGGTCGCTTCCCTCTTTTTGAAGGTTTCCGACGAGGATTTCGAAAAGAAGGTCAAGAATATGTACCTCGACGCCGCGCGTGAGATCGGCGACGTTCCCGTAGTCGTGGCAAACGACGGCGACGTGACCGCGCTTGCGGGCGCAATGGACTTAAACGACGTGAATATCCTCGGCTGCGCCATGGGGACCAGTCAGGCGGGCGGCTACGTGGATCAGGACTGCAATATCACGGGCTGGCTCAACGAGTTGGCGTTTGTGCCGGTGGACGCGAATCCCGGCGCGATGCGCGACGAATGGTCCGGCGATATCGGCTGCGGCGTGAAATACTTCTCCCAGGACGGCGTGATCAAACTCGCGCCCGCCGCCGGAATCGAGCTTAATGAAACGCTCTCCCCCGCCGAAAAACTGAAAGTGGTGCAGAAGCTGATGAGCGAAGGCGACGAGCGCGCCGCGAAGATCTACGACACGATCGGCACGCAGTTCGGTTACGCGATCGCCTATTACGCTATGTTCTACGAGATCAAGCACGTGCTCATCATGGGTCGTGTGACCAGTGGAGAAGGCGGCGTGATCCTCTTGAAGAAGACCCAAGAGGTGCTCGACGCCGAATTTCCGGAGCTGGCAAAAAAGATTTCCCTGCATATCCCGGACGAAAAGAGCCGCAGAGTCGGTCAGTCCATCGCGGCGGCAAGCCTGCCGGAGATCCGCAAATAAACCGGAATCAAAAAAGCGCGCCTTACGGCGCGCTTTTTTCATATTCTCCGATCAGTCCCCGATATAGTGCAGGCGCTTAAACAAAAGCACGATCGGCGGGATCAGCACGATCTGGATCGCCATGCCGATCAGCCCCGCGACCACGGAGTCCGCCCAGAAGATCGCAAGCGTGTAGGCTTTGTCCGTCAATCCGGTCCAAACGATCAGATAATGCGCGAACAGATTGACGATCCTGCCGCAGATCATGGCAAGCACGAGCGACAGATAAGTAAAGCCGATCTTTTTGGGAAAGAGCTTGTAAAAGAGCCCGGCAAATAAGCCGTAACCGCAGAGCTCCGCCGCCATGCAGACCGCCGTCGGGAAGATCGGCGGCATCCCGAAGATCAAAGAGCGTAAGATCGGCGCGATCAGCCCGACCGCCGCGCCCCAAGCGGGACCGCAGATAAAACCGCACAAAAGCACCGGCAGATGCATCGGCAGCATTGCCTGGCCGAGCTTTTGCAGCTGCGCGGTCAATAGCGGCAAAACCAGACACAGAGCGAGAAACAAAGCGGAAAAAACGAGTTTGCGGATCGATTTTGACATAATACCCTCCATAAAAAATAAAACACTTGCCTCTCTTGTGAGAGACAGGTGCCTTGTGACACGCAAGAATAAACGTCCGTAAGCTTGTGCTTACGGACGTACTTTACCACAAATCAAAGAAAAAGTCAAGATTCGACGAAGGATTTGCACTTTTGGATCGCATCGGCGATCAATTCATCCCCGCTTTGATTGCCCGCGCCGGCGATCAGGGTATCGCAGCGGTTGAACGGGATCAGGATCTTTTTTGCGCGGCTCTGCGCCACGGCAAGCGCCATGGCGGGCGTGACCTCGCCGACAAAAGAGTCGGCGATCGCGATCCCGACCGGTCCCAGGATCACGTTTGCAAAACGCGCGGACACGACAACCGGATTCTCCCCCGTCGCCGCCTCGTCCGGAGAAGCTTTGAGCATCGCCTGCGTGGCAAGCGAATTCGTCCCGACCGCAGTGATGAAAGTATCCGGCAATTGAGCGCGGATGCGTTCGATCAATTCCCTGCCGAGTTTGCCGCCCTGACCGTCGATCACCAAAATCTTCATAATTCAAAATCCAAACTGACGCTTGATTTGCGCACCGCGTGCATGTGTTTTTTTACGACGCCGACGTGATAGGGATCGTTCTGATAGGCGTCCAGAGCCGCGCGATCTTTCACTTTGACCATTAACCCCAGATCACAGGAGCGGGGGCTGTGCAAAAAGTCCGTGCCGACGACGATCTCTTCGATCTGCGGCACCTTGTTCTCCATCGAACGCAAAACGCGGGCGGCCTCGCCGATCGTATCCTCCGTCGGGTCCTTTAACTTGAATAACACGATATGTTGGATCATCTCTACACCCTTTTTTCAGTACTCATTCCGACACGAAACCGATAATCGGCAAAATCGCCCCGTCGCTCACCCGATTCCCGCGCGGCTGAAAAACTCAATCGAATAAAACCTTTCGCATCAAATCGGGGATCAAATACAGATCGCTTACCTTGTTGTCTCTCAGCCAGCTTGCGGCATAACGCTCACACCAGTCGAGAAACGCGCTTTCGCTGATCTCGATTTTGGCGCCGAGCATCCGGGCAAAACCCATACCTAAATAATAGTCCGCTTCGGCGGCAAGCGACAGATCGCGATCGATCTCGTTTGCGCCGAGCGCGTCGAATTGTTTGGACAAGTCCAGACAGACCTTGGCGTTTTCGAGAAATCTCGAAACGTCTTTTTCGCCCCCGTCGAGCGGCTTGCCGTGGTAACTGTGCCAACCGTAATGCCATTGGACGAAAACGCCCCAGTTCATCACAAGTTCAGTCTCTCCCAGCCGTTCGATCAGTTCCACCGTCCTGCCGCTCGGATCGTCGTAAACCAAGGCGCTGACGGTTTTGTTATACGCATCTTTGAAAACGTCGGTCCTGACGCGCCAGCCCACGGCGGCGCCGAGCACCAGACCGTAGAGCGAACAGTTGGCGGAACACACGTGCCCGTAATCGCCCCACGAGGTATTGAGGATCCCGAGCGCGCCGTGCTTTTTGCCGCCGTCAGCCATGGCGACGATATTCTTGCGGGCGTAAGCCATCGCCTCGGAAAAGTGATTCCAAGAAGAACAACCCGGGCAGACCATCTGACGCACGCCGGATTCGGCAAATTTTTCGATCGCACCGACGTTCGGCGTGTCTCGGTAATCCCAGCAAAGCATCACGATATCTTTCGGAAGCGACGGAATGATCTCGGGATGGTGAAGCACGATATCGCCCCACATCATCGCGGTTTTGCCGCGTGAAGAAACGTGCCCGATCAGTTTGTTCACGAATTCCAGATACAATTTCGCCTTGTCCTTTCCGGCGTTGCGGCCGCGGCAAAGATCAAAGGTCTCGTCACAGCAGATATTGAAATACCGGCTGCGAAACAGGGGGATAAACTGATCAATCAGCGACCTGATCAATTCAAAGCTTTCGGGGTTGGACGCGTCGATGGTATGGTGAAGCATCCGGTTGACCCAGGGATTGGGATCCGGCTGATAATCGACAAGCTCGCACAGATGCGCATAGCGTTTGCAGGACAGGAGGCGGTACAGATGACCGAAGGTGGAAAGCGACGGCACGAAATCAATAAAGTGATCGTAGCAATAATCGTCAAGCTCCAGGATCTCTTCGGCGGTCAGATAACCGTCCGGATCCAAAAAACAACGATATTCCCGAAAATCGAACGCGTGTTCGATATAGACCTGCAGCATATTCACTTTGTAAAGCGCCAGAAGATCGATGATCTTTTTGACGCCCTCGACCGTCGGCACCCGCCCGCGCGATACGTCTAAATAATACCCGCGCAGCTTCAGATCGGGCTGATCATAGATCTCACAAAACGGGATGCTTCCGCCGCCGAGTCTGGCAAGCTGCCGCAGCGTCTGGATCCCGTAAAACGCGCCGGCAAGAGACGGCGAACGGATCACGACGCCGTTTTCATCGGCGGCAAGCGTATAAGATTCCGCGTCCGTATCGCTTCCCGCGCAGATCGCGATCCGGCGCTGATACGAAACGGGGTCTTCGGCTTTTGTGATCTTCGATGCGCCGCCGGTAAGAGAGGCCAGTTCCCCGGAAAGCGTCTTGCACGCCTTGAATATCCTGGAATCACAATCGGTATCCATTACGATCTGCATCCCGCGCAGATCCAGCTTTTGATCGAAAACGCGCATGGTTTCGGGTTGCGGTATCAGCGTCATAACAATCTCACTTTCACAATATAGGCAAAAGTCGGTGAA
>CADBPF010000039.1 GCA_902796545.1 uncultured Ruminococcus sp.
CAGGTCACGGAAGGTATAGCCCGTAAACCCGCCCGTGTGCGTGGAAAGCACCGCTCCGGGCAAGATCGCGCATTCCGTGCCGCAGGCAGACAGAATGGGCAGCGCCACCGTGAGCGAGCATTGACCCACGCAGGAAATATCCTGAATGGAAAGGATCCGTTGGTACGACATAAAACCCACCTCTTCGCTCGTTTTTTCCGTATTATACCACAGAAACGCGAAAAAGCAAGTGCTTTTTCACTTTTCTTTGACAGATGCGCGCAGTTCTGTTATACTGATTTCAACGAAATTTCGTTCGTTTCCGGAAGACGCGTATTGCGAGGTATTCTGTGATGAAACGCATTCTTTCCCTGTTTCTTGCGCTGTGGTTGTTCGCTTGTCCGATCTGCGCCTTTGCTTTGGACGAGGCGCCGGTGCAGCAGGACCGGCTCACGGCGGCAAAAGCGGCGCTGCGCGAGGGACTGGATCAGGTCAAAGACCGGATCGATCTTTCCGCCTTTCAGCTGTCTGACGCCGAGCTCGGCGAGATCTTCCAGAATCTCATGAGCACGTCGGCGGAGCTCTTTTACGTGGATTCGTCCTACAGCTATTCCTATTCCTCTGCCGGGATCGTCGCGTTCATCCCGGTCTATCTCTACGATTCAGACGAGATCGCGCAGATGCGCGGTACGTTCGAGGATCTGCTCGACCGGATCTTGAGTAAAGCCGATCCCGATTGGACGGATCTGGAAAAAGTGCTTTTTATCAACGACTATCTCTGCGCGAATTTCCGCTACGACACGAGCCTTGCGATCCACGACGCGTACCGTTTCTTAACGCAGCGAAAAGGCGTGTGCCAGGCGTACTCGCTGACCGCGATCGCCCTGTTGGAGCGCCTCGGCGTGGAAGCGGGCGCGGCGCAGAGCGACCCGATGAACCACCTTTGGCTGTTAGTCAAGGTGGACGGCGTGTGGTACCATCTGGACGTGACCTGGGACGATCCGATCGAGGATCGCTTCGGGATGGCGTATCACGGAAATTTCCTGCGCTCGGACGCGGGGATCGCCTCGACCGGGCACTACGCCTGGACCTGCATCAACGCGCCGGACACCTTAAGCGACACGCGCTACGATCAGGCGTATTATCAGCAGACCGAATCCCCCTTTGCCTATCTGGACGGGCATTGGTATTTCATCCGTCCGCAAAGCGGCGGGGCGGGTTTCGGACTGTATCGGGACGATCCGGACGGCGGCACGCTCTTACAAACCTTTACCGACGTCTGGACGGTCTTGGATCAGCCCGGCTATTTCTATACCACTCCCTATACGGGGCTTTTCGCGCACGACGGACTTTTGTGGTTCAACACGCCGAATGCGATCCGGACCTACGATCCGAACACCGGCGCGACGCAAACCGTGCTGCAATACGCCGGCACCTCCGGTCTGATCTACGGCGTGCAGAACGGCCTGGACGGCATCCGCTACGCGACGGATACCGCTCCCGGAACGGGCGCCTATTCGGTTTTCACTTTCTACCGAAGCGACCGGACGGTGGAACGCGCGGACGACGAGATCTACGCCTTTGACCAGAACGAGCACTGGCTCTGCTGCGCGGTCTGCGGCGCAAGCGTCGCGGACAGCCGCGAGACCCATTCCTTCGGCGACTGGAATACGATCGAACAAGACGGGGTGAGCTATCGCAAAAAAACCTGCTCGGTCTGCGGATACGAGTATGCCGAACGGCTCGTTGTGCCGGAGAGCTTCGGCCCCGAGCTATGGACGACCGGCAGCACAAGCGGAATCTTGTGTGAGCTGCCCGCGGGCTATACGATCACGCGCGCCGCGGTCGATTTCGCGTCTCTGACCGGCACGGATTTTGCGCTTTCCGAAAACCCGTGCGTCGGAACGCTTACCCCCGCGTTTTTGGAAACGCTGGGAGAGGGCGAGTACACGCTGGAGCTGACGGCGACGGATCCCGACGGAAATCCCTGCGCTGCCATTGTTGACTTTGTAATCGAGCGCGCGCAGATCCCGGAACCGGCTCTGATCATCGGCGACGTGGACGGCGACGGAGAAATCGGCTTATCCGACCTTACCTTGCTTGCCAAAGCGGTCGCGGGCTGGGAGCTCGGCGACCCCTACCGCGCCGCCTGTGCCGATTGCGACGGAGACGGGAACGTGGAGCTTAACGATATCGTGATCCTTGCCAAATTCATCGCGGGCTGGAGCGTGATTTTAGGCGTTTGACCGCAAGCTTCCCGCCGGGCGCGCCTCTCGCGCCCGGCTTTCTTTTGCCCGCTCTGCCCTGTCAAACGCCGGTTGAGTCCCCGCCGCGCGACGCGGCGCGCACGGGCGGGCGGAAGAAAAAAACAAAAATGTGAAATTTATGTAAATATTGAAATTTCCTCTTGATTTTTTTCGCAGGCGTGGTACAATGGGAACGTGAATTAGCACTCGAAACAAAAGAGTGCCAAAACCAACAATCTGACAGGAGGTAATCCAACATGAAACTCAAACCCTTAGCTGACCGCGTCGTGCTCAAGGCCGTGGAAGCGGAAGAGACCACGAAAAGCGGGATCATCCTCACCGGAGCGGCGCAGGAAAAGCCCTCCGTTGCCGAGGTCATTGAAGTCGGTCCCGGCGGCACGGTGGACGGCAAGGAAGTAAAAATGACCGTGAAAAAAGGTCAGAAAGTCATCACCAGCAAATACTCCGGCACGGAAGTCAAACTGGACGGGGTCGAATACATAATCGTCCGTCAGTCCGACATCCTCGCCGTGGTTGAATAAGGAGGCATTCTTATGGCAAAAGAGATCATTTACGGCATCGACGCCCGCAACAAGCTCATGGAGGGCGTGAACAAATTAGCCGACACCGTCAAGATCACCCTGGGCCCGAAAGGCCGCAACGTGGTGCTCGATAAGAAATACGGCGCGCCGCTCATCACCAACGACGGCGTGACCATCGCAAAAGAGATCGAGCTCGATGACGCCTTTGAGAACATGGGCGCGCAGCTCGTGAAAGAAGTCGCGGTCAAAACCAACGACGCCGCGGGCGACGGTACGACCACCGCGACCCTGCTCGCGCAGGGCTTCGTGCGCGAAGGCATGAAGAACATCGCCGCCGGCGCGAATCCGATGGTTCTGCGCCGCGGGATCCAGAAGGCGACCGACGCCGCCGTGGATGCGATCCGCGCAAACTCCAAAAAAGTCAAAGGGACCGACGATATCGTCCGCATCGGCGCGGTCAGCGCAGGCGACGAAACGGTCGGGAAACTGATCGCCGACGCGATGGAAAAGGTCACAAGCGACGGCGTGATCACCGTGGAAGAATCGAAAAGCGCCGAGACCTACTGCGAGGTGGTCGAAGGGATGCAGTTCGACCGCGGCTATATCTCCCCCTATATGGTAACCGATACCAACAAGATGGAGGCGGTGCTCGACGACGCACTCGTGCTCGTGACCGACAAGAAGATCTCCAACATCCAGGAGATCCTGCCCCTGCTCGAACAGATCGTCCAGGCGGGTCAGAAGCTGTTGATCATCGCGGAAGACATCGAGGGCGAGGCGCTCTCCACCTTGCTCGTCAATAAACTGCGCGGCACCTTCACCTGCGTTGCGGTCAAGGCTCCGGGCTTCGGCGATCGCAGAAAAGAAATGCTCCGCGATATCGCCATCCTCACCGGCGGCGAGGTGATCTCCGCCGAGCTCGGTCTGGAGCTCAAAGACGCGACGATCGATCAGCTCGGACGCGCCCGTCAGATCAAGGTCGACAAAGAAAACACCACCATCGTCGGCGGTCTGGGCGACAAGAAAGCGATCCAAGACCGCGTGGCGCAGATCCGCGCCGCGATCGAGGTTTCCACGAGCGATTTCGACCGCGAAAAACTCCAGGAACGCCTGGCGAAGCTCGCCGGCGGCGTCGCCGTAATCAAGGTCGGCGCGGCGACTGAGACCGAGATGAAAGAAAAGAAGCTGCGCATCGAGGACGCTCTCAACGCGACCCGCGCCGCCGTGGAAGAAGGCATCGTCCCGGGCGGCGGAGTGGCGCTCTTGAACGTGATCGAAACCGTGAAAAAACTGCTCGAGACCACCGAGGGCGACGAGCGCGTGGGCGTGTCCATCGTCGTGCGCGGACTCGAAGATCCGGCGCGTCAGATCGCGGAGAACGCGGGCTTCGAGGGCAGCGTGATCATCGACAAGATCCTCTCCTCCGGCAAGGCCGCATACGGCTTCAACGCCGCGACCGAGGAATACGTGGATATGGTCAAGGCGGGCATCATCGACCCGACCAAGGTCACCCGCAGCGCGCTGCAGAACGCGGCGAGCGTCGCGTCCATGATCCTCACGACCGACAGCCTCGTGACCGACAAGAAAGAGCCGGCTCCGGCTCCCGCGGCGGACGCGGGCATGGGCGGCGGCATGGGCGGTATGTATTAAGCAAAACCCGCACCCTGAAAACCAAGCCCCGGGGAAGTTCCCCGGGGCTTTTCTTGCATTTTGGCTTGCGCGGTGTTATAATGGCGCGCGAACGAACCTTTTTGCGAGGAAGCCATGACCGAAACCGAACTCTGCACCCTTGCCGATCAGGCGGAAAGCGCCCTGTCCGAGCGCTTTCTTGCGATCGACCGGCGCGCGCGGGCTTTGACCGAACGCGTGCTTTGCGCCTTTCAAGCCGAGCGCGTGGACAGCGCCTGCTTCGACTCCGTGAGCGGCTACGGCTACGACGACCGCGGCCGCGAGACGCTCGACCGCGTTTACGCCCGCGTATTCGAGTGCGAAAAAGCGCTCGTGCGGCACCATTTCGTATCCGGCACGCACGCGCTTGCCGTCGCCCTCTTTGCGCTGCTGCGCCCGGGCGACACGCTGCTTTGCGCCACCGGCAGACCTTACGACACCTTGGACGAGGTATTGGGCGACAAAAGCGAAAATCCCTCCTCGCTCAAAGCTTTCGGGATCCATACCCGCTTTGTCGATCTTGCTTTGGGCGGCGCGATCGACGAACAAAAACTCTTTGCAAGCCTAAACGGCGCGAAGGTCGTCTATTTCCAGCGCTCGCGCGGCTACGAGGATCGCCCGACGATCCCGGTAAAGACGCTGGCGGATCTCTTTTCCCGCATCCGCGCGGCAAAGCCCGAAGTCTTCATCGTGGTCGATAACTGCTACGGCGAGTTCTGCGCCGATCACGAGCCGAGCTTTTACGGCGCGGATCTCTGCGCGGGCTCGCTCATTAAAAACCCCGGCGGCGGGATGTGCGAAACGGGCGGCTATCTTGCGGGCTCTTCCCGCGCCGTGGAGCTTTGCGCGGACCGGCTCACGAGCCCCGGGCTCGGCGGGCACGTCGGCGCGACGCTGTATCAGAACAAAGCCATGTTCAAGGGGCTCTTTTACGCGCCGCACACGGTCGCGCAGGCGCTCAAAGCGGCGCTCTTCTGCGCAAAGCTCTTTGAAACGCTCGGCTACGCCGTTTCCCCCGCCTCCGACGAAATACGAGAAGATCTGATCCAGTCCGTGCGTTTGCGCGATCCGGACAAGCTGATCGCGTTCTGTCAGGGCATCCAGTCCAAAAGCCCCGTGGACGCCTACGCCGCCCCCGTTCCCGCGCCGATGCCGGGATACGCCGACGAGGTCATCATGGCGGCGGGCACCTTTACGCAGGGCGCGTCGATCGAGCTTTCCGCCGACGCGCCGATGCGAGAGCCCTACACCGTGTATCTGCAGGGCGCGCTGACCTATGAAAGCGCGCGCTGCGCGATTCTGGAGGCCGCAAGACGCACGCTTGCGTGCGGGCGCCCGTAAGCACGCCTTTCCCGAAACCGCTTTGCTATATCCGGCAAAGCGGTTTTTCTTTGCCGTTTTCCTTGCTTTTTCGACGGGAAACTGTTATACTAGAGAAGATTATGGGAGCCTGTTTCCATTTTTGCTCCCCGCAAAGGAGAAATCATGAAACCGACCGTTCGTTTTCTGTGCCTGATTCTGAGTGTGCTCTGTTTGTTTTCGCTCGTTTCCTGCGCAAAACAGCCGGACCCCGAAACCGATCCCGGATCCGTCGATACCCCCGATCCGGCGCCCGCGCCCGAGCCTGTGGCGCCGAAGCCGACGACCAATCCCCTCTCCGGCGCCGAAACCGACGAAAAGAACGCTCTTTCGCGCCCCGTTTCCTTTATGATCGATAACGAGCTCAACTACAACGGCTCGCTTTCCGTCGTCGGCTGGGGCAATGCGGAGCTCGTTTACGAGACCAACATCGAGGCAAACGGCTCCGGTACGCGCATCATGGCGGTCTTTACCCCGAACGCCCTGCGAAACGCGGGCAAGGTCGGCAGCGTGCGCAGCGCGCGCCCCTATTTCATGACGCTTTCCAAAATGCTCGACGCGTTTTACGTGCACGAGGGCGAATCCAACCCGGACGAAGCCGTCCCCTCCACCCGCGGCAGCGCGAACGACTACGCGCGCGGGCTTTTGAACAGCGGCTATCTCGACAACTACTATCTGCAACTGGAGGGCAAGATCTCCTACAAGGATCCGAGCCTGAAAAGCGCGATCTGCACCGTCGAGGTGCCGCAGATCGCCGAGGCCGACGGCGTGCTCCGATACCTCTCCGACACCTATCACCGGACCTCCTATCAGAACGACGCCCAGAAAACCGCGTTTTGTTTCGGCGAAAACACGCTGGAAAACGGGCTTTCCGGCGAGAGCGTGAAGATCACCTTCGCCCCCTGGAACGGCTACTACACGAAAAGCGATTTCGTCTATGACGCCGACAGCGGGCTGTACGTGCGCGGACAGTATCTTTTCGGCAATATGAATCGCCGCGTCCTCCCCGTGGATCGCGAGACCGGCAAGCTTCTGACCTACCAAAACGTGTTCGTGCTGGTGACCCATCAATACGCCTTCGACAAGGACGGTCACAGTCCGGACGACGATTATCATATCAAGATCGACCTTGCCGGCGCAAACGGCACGGGCTATTATTTCACCCACGGCAAATACGTAAAGATCACCTGGCGTTCCGGCTCCGATTCCGAGCCGATCAGGTTCTATACCGAATCGGGCGAGGAGCTGATCGTCAACCCCGGCAAGACCTACGTCAATCTGATCCACGAAAAAAGCGAATCCAAGCTTGAGATCGCTTAAAACAGGCTCGACGGTTTTATGAAACGCATCCTGACAGTTTTCTTGCTTTGCGCCACGCTGGTTTCCCTCGGCTCCTGCGCCAAAACGCCCGGCGAAGCCTTTGAAACGATCCCGAAGACCGGTACGACCACGATCTCCCAGATCTCCGAAAATCAAGACGATCAGACGCCCGAAGCCGGAGCCGAGACCTACGCCGGTCCTTACAGCGCGCTGACCGGGCTTCCCTGTTCCGAGGAGGACGCCTCCCTGCGCCCCGTCGCCTTTACGATCAACAACGAGATCGAGTATCTGCCGCAGGGCGGGCTTTACACCGTGGGCTTATCGCAGGCGGACGTGATCTTTGAAACGAATATCGAGGCAAACGGCTCCGGCACGCGATTGTTCCCGCTTTTTTCGCAGTCCGCGCTGAAAAACACGCCGCGCGTCGGCACCGTGCGCAGCGCGCGCCCCTATTTCATCAACCTTGCGCTCATGGCAGACGCCTATCTCTGCTACGACGGCGCCTCCTCCTCCGACGACGCGCGCGACAAGAACGGCAACGTTCTGCCCGCAAAAGAATACGCCCGCTGGATGCTGCACAATTCCGGCGTGGACGCGCTTTCGGTCTATACGGGCGCCTACGGCAAAATGGACGCCGACTTGAAAGACAAAATCGGCACGCACGACCGTTACAACACGCTCTGCGCCCTGGGCGAACCGGTCTTAAAAGCGCTGACCGACCGCTATCCCGAAAAGGCCTACGACGACGTTTTGCGCCGCACGCTCTTTTCGTTCGGGGAAAACGAATTGGAAAACAAGCCCTCCGCGTCGAGGATCAAAGTGATCTACGCCGACTGGAACCGCAATTACACCGCCTGCGATTTCGTTTACGACCCGAACACGCGTCTCTACGAAAAGGGGCAGTACGTATATAAAAACATGAAAACGCGCACGGTCGTGCGTGACGCGGACAACGGCAAGACCCTGCAATTTACCAACGTGTTCGTGCTTTATACGAACCAGTACGCCTACGATTACCGTCTGTCCGAGGGCGAACTGCTCGGCCCTTATCACATCAAGGTCGATTTGATCGGCGCCTCGGGCGAGGGCTACTATTTCACCAACGGCAAATACGAAAAGATCACCTGGCGCGGCCCGGACGATACGAAAAGCGTGATCCGCTATTATTCCTCCTCCGGCGCGGAGCTGACGGTCAACCCCGGCAAGACCTATATCAGCCTTGTGAACAAAAACGTATCGGATAATCCCGAGATCTCCTGAAAGGACCCTATGCTGACACCGAAAGAAACGCTTGCAAACGAAATCTATCAGGCGCTCGGATGCCCCGAGGAGCCGACGAAAAGCGCCCTTGATTCCCTGATCGACCCGCCCAAAAGCGCGGATCTCGGGGATTTGACTTTCGCCTGCTTTACGCTTGCCAAAACCCTGCGCAAAGCGCCGCAGGCGATCGCAAGCGACTTAAAAGCCGCGCTGGAACGACAAAACGCGGGTTATCAAAAGATCGACGCGGTCGGCGGGTATCTGAACGTGACCCTCTCCGATAAACAAAAGAGTAAAGAACTGTACCAGATCGTCGCCGCGGGCGATAATTACGGAAGATCCGAGATCGGAGCCGGCAAGACCGCGGTTTTGGACTTTTCCAGTCCGAATATCGCAAAGCCCTTCCATATCGGGCATCTCGGCTCCACCGCGATCGGGCACAGCTTACAGCGCATCCACAAGTTTTGCGGCTACAAAACCGTGTCCGTCAACCATTTAGGCGACTGGGGCACGCAGTTCGGCAGGCTGATCGTCGCCTACCGGCGCTGGGGCTCCAAGGAAGCGATCGAACAAGGCGGCGTGGACGCGCTCGGCGAGATCTACCGCCGCTTCTACGAGGAAGCGGACAAGGATCCGAGCCTCAACGACGAAGCGCGCGAGGCCTTTGCCGCGATGGAAGCGGGCGACGAGGAGTCGATCCGGCTCTGGCAATGGTTCAAGGATCTCTCCCTTGCCGAATTCAAACGCACCTACGCGCTTTTGGATCTGGATTTCGATTCCTGGGCGGGCGAGAGCTTTTACAACGACAAAATGTCCGCCGTGATCGACGAGCTCAAAGAAAAAGGGCTGCTCACCGAATCCGACGGCGCGATGGTCGTGGATCTGTCGGAAGAAAAAATGCCGCCCTGCATCATCTTGAAAAGCGACGGCAGCACGATCTACGCCACGCGGGACATTACCGCCGCGATCTATCGCCACAATACCTATCACTTCGACAAGTGCATCTACGTGACCGACGCGGGTCAGAGCCTGCACTTCAGGCAATGGTTCGCCGTGATCGGCAAAATGGGCTACGACTGGGCAGACAAGCTGATCCACGTGCCCTACGGGAAGCTCTCCATCAACGGCGCGCGGCTGGCAAGCCGCACCGGCAACGTGATCTTATTGCGCGATCTCTTCGCCGACGCGATCGAGCGCGTGAAGCAGATCACTTTAGAACGCAACCCCTCTTTGGAGGATATCGACGCGGTCGCGCGCGCGGTCGGCGTGGGCGCGGTGGTCTTCCACCAGCTTTCCACGAGCAAGATCAAGGATATCAGCTTCGATCCCGAGGAAGCCCTCAATTTCGACGGCAACACCGGCCCCTACGTGCAGTACACCTACGCGCGCACGCAAAGCGTGCTGGAAAAAGCAAATCTCCCGCTTTCCGCGCCGGAGACCGCGCTGTCGTTCTGCGCGCAGGAGCAGGAGCTGTTTTCCGTGCTCACGCGCTTTTCGTCGGTCGTGCAAAAGGCTTTGGCCGAGTCCGAGCCGAGCGTGATCGCGCGCTACGCGCTGGAATTATGCCAGAGCTACAACCGGTTTTATCAGAACTGCCCCGTGCTGAAAGCCGAAGGGGATCTGAAATCACAACGTTTAAATTTCTGCGCCGCGACGGGCACGACCTTGAAAAACTGCCTGTGGCTGCTCGGGATCTCGGCGCCCCGATCCATCTGAAAATCCATTTACAAGCGAGGTATTCGTATGTCCGGACATTCCAAATGGAACAACATCAAACACAAAAAGGAAAAGACCGACGCGCAAAAAGCAAAGGTCTTTACCAAGATCGGCAAGGAGATCTCCATGGCGGTGAAAGCCGGCGGCGCCGATCCGAACTCCAACTCGCGCCTGCGCGATCTGATCGCCAAAGCCAAGGCGAACAACGTCCCCAACGACAATATCGAGCGCACGATCAAAAAAGCCGCCAGCGCGGACGCGGAGGTCTATGAAGCCGTGACCTACGAGGGCTACGGTCCCTCCGGCGTGGCGGTCATCGTGGAAACGGCGACCGACAACCGCAACCGCACGAGCGCAGATCTCAGACACTTTTTCGATAAATTCGGCGGCAACCTCGGCACCACGGGCTGCGTCGCCTTCCTCTTCCACGACCAGGGCGTGATCCTGCTCGAGTCCGACAAGGGCGAGGACGCGGTCATGGAGGACGCGCTCGACGCGGGCGCGGAGGATATCGCCACCGAAGAAGAAAACTCCTATCTCATCACCACCGCCCCGGAAGACCTGGACGCGGTGCGCGACGCGTTAGCGCAAAAAGGCTACGAGCTATTGAGCGCCGAGGTCGAAAAGATCCCCGCCACGAACGTAAATCTCACAAACGAGGACGATATCGTGAAAATGCGCCGCCTGCTCGACGCGCTCGACGACGACGAGGACGTGCAGGAAGTGTATCACAACTGGGAAAACGCCGAGGACTGATCGGACGATGGACGAAAGCGGCGAGATCTTCGTTTCCGGCGCGGTTTCGATCCGCGCCTGCCTGATCGGCGGCAAACGCGAGGTCCGCGAGGTGTTCTGCGCCCCGTTCAAGCGGACCGGCACGCACGCCCCGAAGGACGCGCAGATCGTGTGCGAGCTTGCCCGCGCGCGCGGCGTTCCGGTAACGGAGCTGACCGACGAGATCGTATCCGCCTCCGGGCTTAAAACCCGCGCGTCCATCCTTGCCCGCGTGGGAGCGCGCAAGACCGACGACGCGCAAAAGCTCTTGCAGTCCTCCTCCTTTCTTGCCTGCCTGTACGGCATCGAGGATCCCTATAACCTGGGGGACGCTCTGCGCACCCTCTACGCCGCGGGCTGCGACGGCGTGTTTTTACCCAAACGCGATTTTTCAAGCGCGTCCGATATCCTGCTCCGCGCCTCCGCCGGCGCAAGCGAGCAGATCGCGCTTCTGGAATATACCGACGAGATCGCGGATACGCTCGTATCCTGCGGGATCACCCCCGTTTGCGCAAGACAGACGCGCGCAAGCGATCTTTCCGGCTTTACGTTTCCCTCCCGCTTCTGCCTCTTGATCGGCGGCGAAAAACGCGGGATCCCCAAAAAGCTCGACGAACGCATCCCACTCGGCGTAAGGATCGACTACGCGCGCGGCGTCGCAAACGCGCTTTCCGCTTCCGCCGCCTGCGCCGCGATCGCGTTTTCGGCCGTATCCCAACGAAAGGCAAACCGGTAAATGACAAGACTTTCCGCACTCTTTTCCGATCCGATCGGGTTTTTCACCGGGCTTCTCATCAGCCTGCCCGCGATCCTCATTGCGCTGACCGTGCACGAGGTCTGCCACGGGCTCGTCGCGCTCTGGTGCGGCGACGGCACCGCGCGCTCCATGGGGCGGCTTTCGCTCAACCCCTTCAAGCACCTGGATCCGATCGGCTTTGTGATGCTGCTGCTGCTCGGCTTCGGCTTTGCCAAGCCCGTGCAGGTCGATCCGCGCAATTTGAAAAATCCGCGGCGCGATATGGCGTTCGTTTCGGCGGCGGGGCCGCTTTCCAATCTCGTTTTGGGCTTCGTGTTCTCGCTGTTGTATTTCCTCGTCGCCTCCAACCTGCCCTACGGCGCGTATTTCTCCACGGCCGCTTTCTCCGACCGGTTTCTCTATATCCTCGTGCAGTTTTTGCAGACCTGCACCTTGATGAATATCGGTCTTTGCCTCTTCAATCTGATCCCGATCCCGCCGCTGGACGGCAGTAAGATCCTGTACGCCTTTCTGCCGGCGCGCGTCGTCTGGAAGATCCGCCCCTACGAGCGCTACGGCTTTTATATCCTCATGGCGCTCTTGTTCTTCGGTTATTTTTCCAACTATCTCTCCTACGCGACCCTCGGGATCGCCAACGGCTTTTTGAACCTTTGGGTCGCCATTTTTTAGTCGATACGGTACGATGGAACAGCAGCAAACGGGAAAACTCGAATTTCATCTGGAGGTCTATACCGGGCCGCTGGATCTTTTGCTGTCCCTCATCACGCGGCAGAAGCTCAATATTTACGACATCCCGATCGCGCTCATTTTAGATCAGTATCTCGACTATATCGAGGCTCTGCAGCAGCGCGACGCGGAGCTGGAAAGCTCGTTTCTCGTTATGGCGTGCGAGCTTTTATATATCAAATCCCGGATGCTCCTGCCCAAAGAGGAGGACGAGCCCGACCCGCGCGACGAGCTCGTGGCGTCGCTGATCGAGTATTCCAAGATCCGCTTTGCCGCGGATTTTTTGAGCCGCCGCGCGGAAACCTATTTCCTGCGCTTCGCCCCGAAAGCACAGCCGTACCGGCTCGTGCGCGAGACCGAGGAAATGGCGCCGGAGGATCTGTATCTTGCCTTAAAAAACCTGCGCATCGCCGTCAAGGAAGAACGCGAGCGCAAGAAAAAAGAAGACGTGACCGGCATTTTCTCCGAAAAAGTCGTGCCGGTCGAGGAAAAGGTGCTCTACGTTCTGCGCCGCTTGAAGCAATCCATCGGCTACGGCAACGCCGTGAGCCTGCATTCGCTCCTGCGGGACGCGAAAAGCCGCTCGGAGATGGTCGCCACCTTCCTTGCCGCCTTGACGCTCACCTCCGGCGGGCGCATCCGCTTTACCCGCGTAAACGGCGATTACGTTTTGAGCTTAAATGAACCAAAGAAAGCGTGACCACGATGGAACAAACCGATTTTTCCGCCCGTGCCGACGAATTGCTCGGCGCTCTGGAAGCGGTCCTCTTTGCCGCGGGCGACCCCGTAAGCTTTGAAAAGCTCGGCGAGGTATTGAACGTCAGCGAAAGCGAGGCAAAACTGCTTTCCCAGAAGCTGCAGACCGAGATCGGCGCGGATCGCGCCTTTGAAGTGTATCTCACCGCGGACAGCGCGGGGCTTTGCACCCGCACCGAATACGCGTCCTACGTGCAGAGCTATCTCGAGATCAAGCGCAATATCCCGCTTTCCAAAGCGGCGCTGGAAGCGTTGAGCGTGATCGCCTACCAGCAGCCGACCACCAAGGGCTACGTGGAAAAGGTGCGCGGCGTGGATTGCTCCAGCCTCTTTGCGGGGCTGCTGCAGCGCGGGCTGATCGAGGAATGCGGCCGTATGGACGCGCCCGGCAGACCGATCCTGTACCGCACGACCGATGCGTTTTTGCGCTCGTTCGGCCTACACTCCACCGAGGAGCTACCGAGCCTGGAAGAACATTTGCAAACGGTGCTTCAGGGCGCGGAAGATCTGTAAAATAACGCGCTTTATACCCGCCGATAGGAGAATTTGCGCATGATCGCCCTCTGGATCTTTTTGGGACTGCTCGGTCTGATAGCGCTGTTTCTTTGCACCGATCTTTCCCTGACCTTTACCCGGGACAAGACCTGGTTTTTATGGGTGCGCGTCTTCGGCGTCGTTCCGATCAATCTCAAGCGCATCCTGACCAAACCCGCAAAGCCCAAAAAGCCGAAACGGAAAAAGAAAGCGGAAAAACCAAAAGAACAGCCGGAAGAAGAGAAAGAAAAACGCACCCTGGAGGAACTCGTTTCCTTTCTCAAAGCGATCTGCCGCGCCGTCGGCGAAGCCGCGCGCGGACTGCAAAAGCATCTGCGCATTTCACTCAAACGCTTCGAGCTGACCGTTTCCTGCGAGGACGCCGCCGATACCGCGCTCTGGTACGGCCGCGCCAACGCCGCCCTGTACTCGTTTATGGAGCTTTCCGAAAACGTCTGCCGCTTCACGCACGACGAAAACCGCGTGGCGATCCGGTCCGATTTCACCCCCGGCCGTTTTTCCTTTGCCTGCAAGATCACCCTCAAGATCAAACCGATCTTCATTTTATCGACCGGGCTCAAGGCGTTTTTCGCCTTCTGGCGCGACGTGCGCGCATAAAAAAGCCTTGTAACGATCAATCGATCATCCACCACCATCGCATACAAAAGAAAGGAACCGAATTATGAATGAGATCCCGTTAAAACAAGTGATCGCCGCTTCTTTGGAAAACTTAAAACAGGTCGTGAACGTGGATAACGTGATCGGCACGCCGATCCCGCTCGACGACGGCGTGATCATCCCCGTTTCCAAGGTCACTTTAGGCTATACCGCGGGCGGCGCGGACTTCGACGGCAAACGCAACCCCGGCCGCGAAACGCCGCATTTCGGCGGCGGCGCGGGCGCGGCGATGACCGTTCTGCCGATCGCCTTTTTGGTCGTGCACGGACCGGACGTGCGGCTGTTGAGCGTTTCCTCCCCCTCCTCCGACGGGCTCGTCGGCACGGTCAACGATCTCATCGCCAAAGCTCCGACGCTAGTTAACAAATTCAAGAGCTTTTTCGGCAAAAAGGGCAAGGATGAAGCCCCCGACGCCGATTTTGAGATCGACGACGAGATCATCGACATCGACGACGACCTGCTCGCCGATACCGAAAAAGATCAGTAAGTCCGGACCGCGCCGCGCTTTCGCGGCGCGGTGTTTTGAAGGAGGTGTGTGATGAAACGAATCCTTCCGCTTTCCCTCTTTCTTTGTTTGGTTTTTATGCTTTGCTGTCCCCTGTTTGCGCTGCCCGCCGCCGCGGAACAGGACGGTGACTGGATCTATACCGCGGTCATGCAGAAAACCATGATCCTGATCGACGGCTACCACGGAAATGCGCCTCACGTTACGATTCCCGATTCCATTGACGGGATCCCCGTGGTGG
>CADBPF010000040.1 GCA_902796545.1 uncultured Ruminococcus sp.
CGGCGGGCGCGGATCTGTTGGACGTTAACGCCGGTCTGCCGGAACTGGACGAAAAACGCGTAATCGGCGAGTTGGTCTGCGAACTGCAGGCGATCACTCCCCTGCCGCTTTCGATCGACACCGGCGACCCGCAGGTATTGGAGGCGACCCTGCGCCGCTACAACGGAAAAGCGCTGATCAATTCCGTTTCCGCCAAACGCGCGTCGATGGAAACGATCTTCCCGATCGCACGAAAATACGGCGGCGTGGTCGTGGGACTGACGATCACGGACGAGGGGATCCCCGAAACCGCGCAGGGCCGGCTTGACGCCGCACGCACGATCGTGGAAACGGCGCGGCGCTACGGCATTTCTGAAAACGATCTTCTGATCGATCCGCTGACGATGGCGATCAGCGCGGACGAGCGCGCGGCGCAGATCACGCTGGACGCGCTGAAATTGATCCGCGAAACGCTCGGCGTAAACTGCGTGCTCGGCGTATCGAACGTATCCTTCGGCTTGCCCGAGCGCGAGCGCGTAACCGCCGCCTTTTTCACGATGGCCCTGGAGCGCGGTCTTTCCGCCGCGATCGTGAATCCCAATTCCCGCGCGGTCATGAGCTCCTATCGCGCGTTTTGCGCGCTCAAGGGCTTTGACCCGCATTGTCTTTCCTACATTGCCTCCGCAGCGCCGGAGGAAAACAACCAAGCCCCCGTCTCCGAGCCCGGCGCGGTCAGCCTGCGCGAGGCGGTGGAAAAAGGGCTGAAAGATCAGGCGTTTACGATCACCAAAGACGCCCTCTTGCGCGGTGAGGAGCCGCTGCAGCTGATCGATTGCGAGATCGTATCCGCGCTCAACGCAGTCGGCGAGCGCTTTGAAGCAAAAACGCTCTATTTGCCGCAATTACTCATGAGCGCGGAGGCGGCGAAAGCCGCGTTTGAAGCGATCAAACGATCCCTTGCCGACACAAGCGACACGATCAAAAAGCCGCTTCCGATCGTACTTGCCACCGTGCGCGGCGACGTGCACGATATCGGCAAGAATATCGTAAAGTCCTTGCTGGAAAACTACGGCTTTCCGGTCTTCGATCTCGGGCGCGACGTGCCGCCCGAAAAAGTGCTGGACTGCGTGCAAAAGACCGGGGCAACCTTAGTGGGCTTGAGCGCGCTGATGACGACGACGCTTCCCGCGATGAAAGAGACGATCGAGCTTTTGCACCAAAAAGCGCCGGGGTGCCGGATCATGGTCGGCGGCGCGGTGCTGACGCAGGACTACGCGGACAGCTTGGGCGCCGATCATTACGGCAAGGACGCGATGAGCGCCGTGCGTTACGCGCAATCGCTGATAAAAAGCGGCGTTTAGTCCGCGCGTTTCCGGATCAAACAAAAACCTCTGCCGATCAAAGACTGCCGGCAAAACCGAAATTTCGGTTTTGCCGGCAGTTTTTTTGCCGTCCGGGCATCTCCTCCGACAGCCTGTCCGATATCCCGGACAATGCCGACTCTTCGTTTGCGCTCGGCTTTGGCTTTTTGCACGGAAACAGGACGGCATTTTTGTGCGATCCGACAAAACGCGCCCCCTAATTCGAATTTCTCTTGACAGATAGTGCAAAATCTGTTACCATTTTGATAGATGAACTATCACTTTCCGATCCGGTCGGAAATCTCTGTTTCGAGGTGCGTATGTCGGTCAAGAATGCAAAACGCAATTACGTGATCGAACGGGCGACGGACCTGTTTTTAGAGCAGTCTTTGAGCTCCGTGACGATCCGGGATATCGCCCAAAGCTCCGGCGTCGGCGAGGCGACCGTTTACCGCTATTTCAGCGGCAGAACGGAACTCGTGATCGCCTGCGCG
Organism: uncultured Ruminococcus sp.; assembly: GCA_902796545.1. Classification (GTDB taxonomy): domain Bacteria; phylum Bacillota; class Clostridia; order Oscillospirales; family SIG627; genus RUG14179. Next base: position 1,835 of record CADBPF010000040.1, read on the forward strand.
ATCAAATTGCAGCGCGAGGTGGAGCGTTACTTCGCCGATCCCGCCGACACGCACACGGGATACGAGCGCATCAGCCGCTTTTATCGCGCCTATCTTGATCTGTTCCGCCGCCGTCCGCGTCTGTACCGCTGTCTGAACGAATTCGACGCGTATTGCGTAAACGAGGGCGTGACGGGCTTGGACGAATACGCCGACAACATGGATCGCTTCCGCGACGTGTTCCTCGCCGCCTACCGCGAGGGGGTAAACGATCAAACGATCCGCACAATCGACGCTCTGGACACCTTCTACTACGCGACGACCCACGCGATCCTCTCGCTTTGCAAAAAGCTCGCCGCGGGCGACGATATCCTGCGCCAGGACAAGCTCACGGACAAATCGATGGAAGTGGAAACGCTGATCGAAGTGATCCTGTCCTACCTCAAAAGGGACAAATAAATCCGTTTTCTCCGCGGTCTGAAGCGGAGTGCAAATCCGATTTCAAGAAAGGAGCGAAATATCATTCAGACGGATATTTCAAACTGGTATGAAACGACTCTCGAAAAAGCAAATGATCGTCTTCGCCATCGGTCAGCTCGGCTGGTCGATGCTATCGGGGATCATCAACGCCTGGTTCGTGACCTTTTATCTGCCCACCCAGGGCGACCTGGAGGCCGGCGCAAACCAGTTCGTGACCCCGGGGCTCGTGGTGTTCGGCTTTTTGACGGTGCTCGGACTCATCACCGCGCTGTCCCGCATCTTCGACGCCGTGACCGACCCGCTGATCGCGAATCTGAGCGATCGCAGCACCAACAAACGCGGCCGCCGCATCCCCTTTATGCAGAAAGCCGCGATCCCGCTGTCGCTCGTTACCGTTTTATTGTTCTGCGCGCCCGTGAACGCCATTTCCGGCATCAACGTTGCCTGGATCTCCGTGTTTATCGTGCTGTTCTACCTCTTTATGACCATGTACTGCACGCCCTATAACGCGCTGATCTCCGAATTCGGCAAGACCCAGGACGACCGGATGTTCATCTCCACAGCGATCTCGCTGACGTTCTTTGCCGGCACTCTGCTCGCCTACACGCCCTTCGTGTTCTCCGGGATGCTCCGAGAAGCCGTCGGTTACGGTTGGAGCTACCGCATCTGCTTCATCGTGCTTGCCGTGATCGCCTGCGTGTGTATGCTGCTGCCGACCCTCTTGCTCAAGGAGAAAGAATTCGTGGACACCAAGCCCGCGCAATCCAATATGTTCAAATCGCTTGCCGCGGCCTTCAAGAACCGCGAGTTCCGCGTGTTCGTCGGATCGGACATCATGTACTGGATCGGGCTGACCCTCTTCCAGACCGGGCTTCCCTTTTTCGTGAAGGTTTCCATGGAGCTGGATGAGGGCATGACCATGCTCTTTATGGGCGGTATGACGGTGCTCTCCGCCGTGTTCTATCCCTTCGTTTCGGGGCTCGTGCGCAAGTTCGGCAAAAAGCGCCTCACGATCTTAGGTTTTTTAGGGCTTGCCGTCGCTTATCTCATCACCGCGCTGATCCGGATCGCGAATCTGCCCGGTATGATCGCGGGCGTGGTGATCTGCGTGGTCGCCGCTTTTCCGATGGCGCTTCTCGGAATCATCCCGCAGTCCATCGTGGCCGACGTTGCCGAGGCTGACGGGCTTGCCACCGGCGAAAACAAAGAAGGAATGTTCTTTGCCGCCCGTACCTTTGCGATGAAATGGGGGCAGTCGATCGCGATGCTCGTGTTCACCTCGCTTGCCATCATCGGCACGACCCAGAACACCGACGCGAACGATATTACCGCATCCGCCGAGGGCTTGACCATCGTGGCGTTCGTCGCCGTGGCGTTCTGCGTGCTCGGCGCCGTGATCCTTTCGCTCTACAACGAAAAGAAGATCATGAAAGAGATCTCCCACAAACCGGAAGAAAAAACCCTTTCTCCGGAAGAACAGTAAGATGAACTGCCGGACTCAACTGATCTATACCGCCGGCGGCGTCGAAAAGAAGCTTTTCGGCGCCGCCGAAAACGGCGATCTGTCCTTGAATTTCGCCGACGACGGTGGGCGCAGAACGGTCACGCTCACGGCAAAGCGCGATCTGGAATTGAACGAGTATTCCGAGATCGAGCACGATTTCTTCACCTCCCGCTTACCGGAAAACCCCGATCCGAAAGGCGATCTGTATTTTATCAACGGCTATCAGTCCTGGACCGAAACGCGCGAATTCTACGCCGACGCC
>CADBPF010000041.1 GCA_902796545.1 uncultured Ruminococcus sp.
ACCCTGACTTTTCTTTTGCCTACTTTTCTTTTCTTCCGAAAAGAAAAGTAGGTTGCTTTTTTTGTTTCGATATGATACAATTTCTTTGGAAAGCAACGGGAGGAAACGATGATCGCAGAGCAGAGTATCGCACAACGCACGGCGCTTTGCAGCGCGATGAGCGCAAGACTGTTCGACGTGCGCCGCATCATGGGATTGTCCCAGGCGAACCTGGGCGAGCTTTGCGGGATCACGCGCACGCGCGTGATCCAGATCGAGCACGGCGGCGTGCGTTTGAGCCCCTGTCAGATGGGCGCGGTCTTGCTGCTGTGTCTGGCAAACCGCCCGGCGTTCGATTATCTGATCCGCGCCAAGGTCCCGTCCGCGGACTATTTCCGGTATCTGCAAAACAGAGAAGCGGGCTTGCTGCCCGACTTGTCCTTTTCGCTTCCGCGCGGCCTGCGCGAGGGCTTTCTTTCCACGCTCAAGCCGGCGGGCTCCGGCAAGCTCGTCCCGCCGCCGAAAGCGGAAAAACAGCGCCTGTGCGAGGCGCTTTTGCCGCATCTCGGCGCGCTGCGCGGCACCCTGCGGATCTCGCAGGACCGGTTTTCGGCGCAATGCGGCTTTTCCCGCGTGCGCCTGATCCGTATGGAAAAAGGCGAGCTCCCGCTCACCTATACCCAGGCTTGCGCGGTGCTTTTCGTGGCGCTGATCAACGAGCGCGGCCGCGAATATCTGTTCACCCGGCGCGTTTTGGACGCGCGTTTTCTCTGTGCGCTCGAGCAATGCCCGCATCCGGACGGCTTGCCCCTGCTCGATTGGGCGGCGCATCCCTCGCTTTTCCCGGATTACGCACCTTACTTTTTGCCCGCCGGCGGGACGGACGAAACAAAAACATTACAATAATTCAGTATATTGATTCGGAGGCATCTTATGAAAAAAGTCGGCATTTTGACCAGCGGCGGCGATTGTCAGGGATTGAACGCGGCGATCCGCGGGGTCGCGAAGGCTCTGTACGAATCCGAAAAAGACAAGGTGGAGATCTACGGTATCGCGGACGGTTACCGCGGGCTGATCGAGGGGGATTACCGCAAGATGCAGAAGTCCGATTTTTCGGGCATTCTGACCGTCGGCGGCACGATCCTCGGCACCTCGCGCCAGCCCTTCAAGCTGATGCGCGTCGTCGGCGACGACGCCGTGAACAAAGTGGACGCCATGAAAAAGACCTATAAGAAAATGGGTCTGGACGCGCTGGTCGTTTTGGGCGGCAACGGCACGCAGAAAAGCGCCAATCTTTTGGCAAACGAGGGCTTGAACGTCGTGAGCTTGCCGAAGACCATCGACAACGACGTGTACGGCACGGACGTGACCTTCGGCTTCCATTCCGCGGTCGGCATCGCGACCAACGTGATCGACTGCATCCACACCACCGCGACGAGCCACGGCCGCATCTTCGTGATCGAGATCATGGGCAACAAAGCGGGCTGGCTCACGCTGTATTCCGGCGTCGCCGGGGGCGCGGACGTGATCCTGATCCCGGAGATCCCCTACGAGCCGGAGCAGGTGCTGGACGTGCTGGAGGAACGCAGGCAAAACGGCAAAAACTTTTCCATTATCGCCATCGCGGAGGGCGCGATCTCGAAAGCGGACGCCGCGATGAGCAAAAAAGACCTGCGCATAAAGCGCGAATCGCAATCCGCCCTGCCGGGCGCGGGCTATCGGCTCGTGGAAGAGATCGATCCGGAGCATAAGCTGCCAATCCGCGTGACCGTACCCGGTCACGTTCAGCGCGGCGGCTCGCCCTGCGCCTTTGACCGCGTGCTCACCACCCGTTTCGGCGCGGCGGCGGCAAAACTCGTGCGCGAGGAAAACTTCGGCAACATGGTCGCGCTGTACGGCAAAGACGTCGTTTCCGTCCCGCTGTCCGAGACCGCCGGCAAGCGCCGCGAGGTCGATCCCGACTGCGGCGAGGTGCGCGCGGCAAAAGACATCGGCATCAGCTTCGCCGACGAATAAGGCTTTTTTGGGTCCCTGACCGGAATCGACGCGCTTTGCGTCCGATCCGGGGTATCCTGTATTCAAAACGGATCGAACAACGAAAGGAGAACGAAATGGCGGGAGAAAGACTTTGCGCTTCCTGCGGGAAGCCCTTGAAAGAAGAGGGCCTTTATTGCATCTATTGCGGCACGAAAAACGAACCGACGGAGGAGAAGACCGTGCCAATCGCGCCGATCGCGGCGGATGAAGAAATGATGCGCCGCCTCTTCGGCGCCCCGCCGGCGGAACCCCGCGTCCCGGACGCCGCGCCCGCGCCCGCCGCGGAGGAAGAGGCGCCGTTCAACGTGCGCCGCAACC
>CADBPF010000042.1 GCA_902796545.1 uncultured Ruminococcus sp.
CTGCCGCGCGATCTCGGCTATACCGGCGACGTGGAGGAAACGGGAAAGACCTTTGAGGAAAACGCTTACTTGAAAGCGGACGCCCTGTTTGCCGCCACCGGGATCAGTACGATCGCGGACGACTCCGGACTTTGCGTGGACGCGCTTTCCGGCGCGCCGGGTATCTATTCCGCGCGCTTTTCCGGCAAGCACGGAAACGACGCGCTCAACCGGAGGGTGCTGTTGGAAAAATTAGCGGATCAAAACGACCGGATCGCCCGCTTTGTTTGCGCGCTTGCCTGCGTCACGCCCGCGCGCCGCTTCTGCGTGAAAGGCGAGGTGTTGGGCGAGATCTTGTATGCCGAGCGCGGCTCCAACGGCTTCGGTTACGACAGCCTGTTCTACTATCCGCCGAAACAAAAGAGCTTTGCCGAGCTTCCGGCAGAGGAAAAAAACCGGTTAAGCCACCGCTATCAGGCGCTCAAAGCCTTTGCGGAGGCGTGGAAAGGAACGAAATGACCTCGAAACAACGCGCCTATCTGAAAGGCCTTGCCATGACGATCGACCCCGTGACCCAGATCGGCAAAGAGGGCTTGTCCGACGCTTTGACGCTCAGCGTCGATCAGGCGCTCCATAAGCGCGAGCTTATCAAGCTTGCCGTATTGCAGACCAGCCCCGTTTCCGCGCGCGACGCGGCGCCCGTTCTGGAAGAGAGGCTGCGCTGCAAGGTCGTGCAGGTGATCGGCAACCGGATCGTGCTGTATCGCAGGAACCGGGAAAAGCCGAAGCTGGAATTACCGAAATGAGCGCTTCCGGAAAGGGCAGGATCGGCGTGTTCGGCGGCAGCTTCCACCCGCCGCACAAGGGACACGTTCTGGCGGCGCAGCTGTTTTTGGAAAAAGCGGAGCTGGACTTTTTGTTCGTCGTGCCGGATTATCAGCCGCCGCACCGCGATCTTCCGGACGGCGCGAGCGCCGAGGACCGTTACGAGATGGCGCGCATCGCGTTTTTGCCGCTCGGCAGCCGCGTGCGCGTGCTGCGCACGGAATTGGATCGCAAAGAGCCCCGCTATACCGTGGACACGCTCTCGGAATACGTGCGCGATTTTCCGGAATACGAGTTTTATCTCTACGTCGGGAGCGATCTGTTCCTGAGTTTTGAAAACTGGCACGAATTCGAGCGTATTTTGTCGATCTGTACGCTTGCGGTACTCTCGAGAAACGACGACGAAGACGCGGTTTTACGGAAAAAAACCGAATTGGAAAGCCGCTTTGGCGCGCGCGTCTGCTATCTCGGCCAGAGCAAAAAAATATCCTCAACCGAGATCCGCAAGAAGCTGCGGCGCGGCGTGCGCCCCGCGGCGCTCGATACCGACGTGTACGAATATATCGTCAACCGCGATCTCTACCGCGCCTGAAAGGAGCCGGATATGCAAAGCACCGTCAATATTTCCAAAGCACGCTCGCTTGCCGAGGACACGCTTTCTCCGGCGCGGCTGACCCACGTGTTCGGCGTGACCGAAACGATCGGCGAACTGTGCCGGATCTACGGGCTCTATGAGGTATCAAGCGATCTGACCTGCGCCGCGCTTTTACACGACATCACCAAAGAAAAACCCCTGGAAGCGCAATTGCACTTATGTAAAGAGTATGGTATAATACTCCGCACCGAAGATCTGTCCTGCCCGAAGATGCTCCATTCCTATACCGCGGCGGTCTTTGCCGCGCGGGAATTCAAGCTCGACGCCGAGTTCTGCGACGCGATCCGCTATCACACCACCGGCCGCGCGGGCATGAGCTTGTATGAAAAGCTTCTGTTTTTGGCAGATTATATCGAGAAAAACCGCACCTGGCCGAGCTGCAAAGCCGTGCGCCGGTATTTCTACCGCAACTTGAAGGGCGCCGAAGGACCGGAAGAAAAGCTGCTTGCGCTCGACCGCGCGGTACTGTTCGGTCTGAACGCCACGTTGAACGAACTGATCGAGTCGGATCAATTCATCCACCGGGACACCGTGGATGCGCGCAATGACCTGCTGCGGGAAAAGAACCGGCTGAAAAAAGAAAACAGATTTTAAGGAAGAATCGCCATGAAAGACCAAAAACCCGCCTTTTCCGGAAAACGCGGCCATCGCACCGCACCTTGGAAGATCGCCGTCTGCGCCGTGCTGACTGTGCTCGTCGGCCTCGGGATCTTTGCTTTGATCTATACCGGGGTCATCAAGATCGGCTCCGTGGGGACGACTCCGCCGCCCCAGTATCAGCCGACGGACAATCCGCAAAGCGATCCCGGTACCGATGACGGTCGGGAGTCTGCGCTTCCGCCCGCGCTTGCCGCGGACCGGGTCGAGGGCGTGTATTCGTTTTTGGTCGTGGGGCTGGATCATCCGAAAAGCTCCCGCAACACCGACGTTTTGATGCTCTGCAAGCTCGACACCAACCAAGGCGAGGTGAGCGTGCTGCAGCTGCCGCGCGATATTTACGTGGACGATCCCCTGATGGAGGGCGCGGGCAAGCTGCGCTACGATCCCGCGGATCCGTCCACCTCCAAGAGGATCTGCAAATTAAACAACGTGTTCAATCTCGCGTACAGCGCAAAACGCGCGCAGTCCCCCGACGCGAGCGACGAGGAGCTGTTCAATTACGCGATCAACTACTTGAAAAACAAGGTCTCCTCGATTCTGGCGGTGCCGGTGGATTTCCACGTGGCGTTCAACACGAAAGAATACCGCAATCTGTTGGATATCATCTGCCCGATCACGGTGGACGTGCCCTTTGACATGGATTACGACGACCCCTCGCAGGACCTCTCGATCCACCTGAAAGCGGGCCTGCAGGAATTGGACGCCGAACAGGCGGAGGGCTTCTCCCGGTTCAGACAGAACAACGCTTCCGTCGGCGGCGAGCTGGCGGAGGGCGACTTTACCCGCGTGAACCTGCAAAAGATCGTGCTGACCGCGATCGCGCAGAAGTTCTTTTCCTCCACGAGCCTGCCGCAGGCGCACGCTTTCGTATCCAGCGTCTGGCAGAGCATCCACACCGATCTGACGCTCGGCAACTGCACCTGGCTGTTGGAAAAGGCGCTCACCCTCTATTCGGAGGGCACGATGAACTTTTCCACGATCCGCCTATACGACCTGCCCTGCTATATCCCCTCGACCAAGACCTGTCAGAGCCTCGGCTACACGCAGGACTACGGCTTTATGGAAAAGGATCTCGGCTATACCGTGACGATCCTGAACCGCGCGTTCAACGTGTACGGACAAAGCGAGATCACCGCGGATCTTTTGAATTACACCCCGCCCATTCCCGTCGATTACTGCGATCACAGCGATACCGAGGGCTATTCCCTGCAGGAGCTGATCGACGGCTCGAAAAATCTGAATCTCGACCTTTCTTGAAAAAGGAGCAACTATGACCGCACTTGAAAAAGCCGTCAAAGCGGCGCAGATCCTGGATCTCAAAAAGGCGTCCGACGTGGAGATTTTAGACGTGAGCGCCAACACCGTGCTGACGGAATATTTCGTCATCGCGCACGGCAAAAGCTCCGTGCAGGTCCGCGCGCTCGCGGAGAACGTGGAGGACAAGCTTGCCGAAGCGGGGATCGATTCCGTCCGTAAAGAGGGCGGCGACAGCTCGCGCTGGATGCTGCTCGATTACGGCGACGTGATCGTCCACGTGTTTGAGGAAGAAGCGCGCGGCTTTTTCAATCTTGAAAAGATCTGGGCGGATTCCAAACGGATCCCCTTTGAGCCGATCACGGCAGACGAAACGAAAGAAGAGACGACCAAATGAAATACGACTATTCCAAGATCGAATCCAAATGGCAGAAACGCTGGGAAGCGGAAAAAGCCTTCGAGGCGAAGACCGATTACAGCCTGCCGAAATATTACGCGCTCGTGGAGTTTCCCTATCCCTCCGGACAGGGGCTGCACATCGGGCATCCGCGCCCCTATACCGCGATGGACGTGATCTCGCGCAAGCGCCGGATGCAGGGCTACAACGTGCTGTTCCCGATCGGGTGGGACGCCTTCGGCCTGCCCACGGAAAACTACGCGATCAAGCACCATATCCATCCCGCGATCGTGACCGAACAGAACGTGAAGCACTTCACCGAACAGCTGAAATCGCTCGGCTTTTCCTTCGACTGGTCGCGCTCGATCTCCACGGCGGATCCGGAATACTATCGCTGGACCCAATGGATCTTTTTGCAGCTTTACAAAAAGGGACTCGCCTATAAAAAAGAAATGGCGGTCAATTTCTGCACGTCCTGCAAGGTCGTTCTGGCAAACGAGGAAGTGATCGGCGGCCATTGCGAGCGCTGCGGCGCCGAGGTCGTGCGCAAAGTCAAAAGTCAATGGATGCTGAAGATCACCGAATACGCCCAGCGCCTGATCGACGATCTTGCGCCGCTGGACTTTTTGCCGCGCATCAAAGCGCAGGAGATCAACTGGATCGGCCGCAGCGAGGGCGCGGAAGTGAAGTTTGCCACCACCGCGGGCGACACGCTTTTGATCTACACCACCCGCCCCGACACGCTGTTCGGCGCGACCTACATGGTCATGGCACCGGAGCATCCGCTGATCGACGCCTGGAAAGATAAACTGAATAATTTCGACGCGGTGCGCACGTATCGGGAAAAAGCCGCCAAAAAGAGCGACTTTGAGCGCACCGAGCTTATCAAGGAAAAGACCGGCGTGAGACTGGACGGGGTGGAAGCGATCAATCCGGTCAACGGCGCGCGGATCCCGATCTTCATCTCCGATTACGTACTCGCCTCCTACGGCACCGGCGCGATCATGGCGGTCCCCGCCCACGACACGCGCGACTTTGAGTTTGCGCGCGCCTTCGATCTGCCGATCGTCGAGGTCGTTGCCGGCGGCGACGTTTCCAAAGAGGCCTATACCGATACCGAAACGGGTAAAATGGTCCATTCCGGCTTTTTGGACGGGCTGGAGGTCGCGGACGCGAAACGCGCGATCGTCGAATGGCTGGAAGAAAAAGGCGTGGGCGAAAAGAAAGTCAATTTCAAGCTGCGCGACTGGGTCTTCTCCCGTCAGCGTTACTGGGGCGAGCCCGTGCCGCTCGTGCATTGCGAGAAGTGCGGCTGGGTGCCGGTCCCGGAGGACGAGCTGCCGCTGACCCTGCCCGACGTGGAGGACTACGAGCCGACCGACGACGGGGAAAGCCCGCTTTCCAAGATCGAGAGCTTCGTGAACTGCACCTGCCCGAACTGCGGCGGCAAAGCGCGCCGCGAAACGGACACCATGCCGAACTGGGCGGGCTCGAGCTGGTACTTTTTGCGCTACTGCGATCCGCACAACGATACCGCGCTCGCCGCCAAAGAGGCGCTCGATTACTGGATGCCGGTCGATTGGTACAACGGCGGCATGGAGCACGTGACGCTGCATCTGCTCTACTCGCGCTTCTGGTCGAAATTCTTGTACGACGAGGGCGTTCTTTCCTGCAAGGAGCCCTACTTGAAGCGCACCGCGCACGGTATGATTTTAGGCGAAAACGGCGAAAAAATGTCCAAATCGCGCGGCAACGTCATAAACCCGGACGACATCGTGCGCGAATACGGCGCGGACACCTTGCGCTTATACGAAATGTTCATCGGCGACTTTGAAAAGAGCGCGCCCTGGTCGCCCGCGGCGATCCGCGGCTGCAAGCGCTTTTTGGAGCGCTTTGCCGGCTTATCTGAACTCGCTAAAGCCTCCGGCGTCACGCCGGCGCTCGAATCGTCTTTGCACAAGCTTATCAAAAAGGTGAGCGAGGATATTGAACAGATGAAGTTCAATACCGCCATCGCCGCCATGATGAGCTTTGTCAACGAGATCGACGCGGCGGGCACGATCACGCGCGACGAGCTCGGCGTGTTCTGCCGTCTGCTCTGCCCCTTTGCCCCGCATCTTGCGGAGGAGGTCTGGGAAACGCTCGGGCAGAGCGAGCTTTGTTCGCTTGCTCCCTGGCCGACCTGGGACGAATCCAAAACCGTGGATACGAGCGTGGAAATCGTCGTGCAGATCTGCGGCAAGGTCCGCGCGAAGCTCGACATCGCCGTCGGCGAGGATAAGGACGCGGTGATCGAAAAAGCCAAAGCCGTCCCCGTCATCGCGGAGCAGATCGCGGGCAAAACGATCTTAAAAGAGATCTACGTGCCGGACAAGCTTGTCAATCTTGTGGTAAAATAAAGAAAAATCATATTGACTTTCCCGGGAAAGTACGATATAATACCTACACGAAATTTCAAAGAGTACCTCTTTGCGATCGCGAAGGGAGGGAGTAAATTGGCAGAAGTCAGAGTGAAAGAGAACGAGTCGCTGGATAGTGCGATCCGTCGTTTCAAGCGTCAATGCGCCCGCAGCGGCGTGTTGAGCGAAGTCCGCAGACGCGAGGCGTATGAAAAGCCCAGCGTCAAGCGCAAAAAGAAAGCAGAGGCCGCCAGAAAACGCAAATATAAATAAGCGGCTATGCGGGAAAACCAAAACCCCTTGCAACCGCAAGGGGTTTTACATTACCGATACGAAAGGGCACCGATTTATGAAAAAACTGCGCGCGGGGATCCTCGGCGCGACCGGTATGGTCGGCCAGCGCTTCATTTTGCTCTTACAGGATCACCCTTATTTTGAACTTACCATGCTTGCCGCGAGCGCCAAAAGCGCGGGGCAGTCTTACGAACGGGCGGTCGAGGGGAGATGGAAGATGTCTTCTCCGATCCCGGAGCAGGTCAAAGCGATGCGCGTGTTCGACGCGTCCGACGTGGAAGCCTGCGCCGAAAAATGCGATTTCGTCTTTTCCGCCGTCGTGATGCAAAAAGACGAACTCAAAGCGCTCGAAGAAGCCTACGCGAAAGCGGAAACGCCCGTCGTTTCCAACAATTCCGCGCACCGCTTCACGCCCGACGTGCCGATGCTCATCCCCGAACTCAATCCGGAACATACCGACGTGATCGCCGCGCAAAAAGCGCGCCTTCATACGAAAAACGGCTTCATCGCGGTCAAGCCCAACTGCTCGATCCAGGGCTACGTGCCGCTGCTCACCCCGCTTATGGATTTCGGGATCGAGTCCGTTGCCGTGACCACCTATCAGGCGATCTCCGGCGCGGGCAAGACCTTCGCGGATTTTCCCGAGATTCTGGATAACGTGATCCCCTATATCGGCGGCGAGGAGGAAAAGAGCGAGCAGGAGCCCTTGAAGATCTGGGGCAAGGTCGAAAACGGCGAGATCGTTCCGGCAAAAAGCCCGGTCATCACCGCGCAATGCCTCCGCGTGCCGGTTTCGGACGGTCACATGGCAGCCGTGTTCGTGAAATTCGCGCACAAGCCGGAAAAGGACGAGATCATCCGCCGCTGGCGCGCCTTTGCAGGCGAGCCCCAGCGTTTGGATCTCCCGAGCGCGCCGAAGCCCTTTATCACCTATTTCGACGAGCCCGACCGCCCGCAGACCGGACTCGATCGCGACCTCGGGCGCGGCATGGGCGTCTGCGCCGGGCGTTTGCGCCCCGACAGCCTGTTCGATTATAAATTCATCGGTCTGTCCCACAATACCCTCCGCGGCGCCGCCGGCGGCGCGGTGTTGAGCGCCGAATATCTTTGCCGCAAAGGCTTTCTGAAAGAAAAAGAATAAAACAAAACGCCAATTTCAAAAGCCCGCGCGCCGCGCGGGCTTTTTGCGTTCGGCTTTTCCGGAGCTTCGTTTGACAAGGGTATCGTTTGTCGGTATAATGGATCTGTCGGAACAATCCACACGTTGAAAAAAAGGACGCTTTTATGAAAAAGACACTTTGCTTGATTTGCTCGTTTTTACTTGCTTTGACGCTTTGCGCTCCGACCTTCGTTTTTGCCGACACGCTGATCGACGGCGACTGGCAATACACCGTATCCGACGGTACCGCGACGGTCCGCGGCTATCACGGCTCGGGCGGGAACGTGGTGATCCCTATGGCCTTGGGCGGCTATCCCGTCAAGGCGATCGGGGAAGAGGCGTTCCGCTTATGCGGCGCGATCGCGTCCGTGGGGCTTCCGGAGGGATTGGAAACGATCGGAGATCACGCCTTTGACCGCTGCAGCGATCTCGAATGGATCGCCTTGCCGCAGAGCTTGCGCTCGATCGGCGATTTCGCGTTTTATCTGGATGCGAATTTAACGGGGATCTCCTTTGCCGAAAACGGGAGTCTGACCGCGATCGGTTCTTACGCGTTTACCGGGTGCTCGTCTTTTACCAACCTTTCGTTTCCCTCTCCGCTTGCCGAACTCGGAGTCGGCGCGCTCGCCGGCTGCACCGGACTGACCGGCGTTTCGCTTCCGGAAACGCTGATCAATCTGTACGAGGGCGTGTTTGACGGCTGCGAGAGCCTGTCGAGCGTTACCGTGGATGAAAACAACCCCGTCTGCTGCGATCTGAACGGCGTTTTGTTTAATAAAGACCACAGCGTGCTGTTGTATTATCCCATGGCGTATCCCCAGAGCTCTTATGCCGTGCCCGACGGCGTCACGATGCTTTATAACAACCCCTTTGCGATGCGCGAGGGGCTGAAAACGCTCTCCCTGCCGGACACGCTGACTACCGTTTCCCCCGCCGATTTTTCGGGCGCGATCGACCTGAAATCGATCCTGGTTTCCGAAAATCACCCGACCTTCTCCTCGGAAAACGGCGTGCTGTTCAATAAAGACAAAAGCGTGCTGATCGCCTACCCCGGCGGGAAGATCGGACCGTATATCGTGCCGGACAGCGTAACGTCTTTCTACGAGCCGGAGGAGTGGGAAGCGCCCGTCGGCGCGTTCCAGCTTTGCGAGTTTTTAACGCAGATCACGATCCCGGCAAGCGTTGCCGTGCTGCCTGCCAACAGCTTTGTCGGCTGCAGTGCGCTATTGGACGTGCAGTTGGCAAACGGCGTCTGTGAAATCGGCGACTACGCGTTTTCCGGCTGCACGAGTTTATCGGCGATCACGATTCCGGCAAGCGTTACGCGGATCGGAACGCACGCGTTTAGCGAAGATTATTCCTTGAACACTGCGACGATTTTGGGATCGCCCGAATTAGACGAGCATGTTTTCAGTTATTTGGATGACGATTCGTCGCCCAGAGCCTGCCGGTCTTACTGCGCGGTTACGAGGGCAGCGGCGTGGATACGTACGCCCTGGATTTCGGGCACACCTTCGAGCCCTTGCCGAAAAACGCGCCGCAGCGCGGTGACGTCAACGGCGACGGGGTCTTCGATATCGGCGATCTTGCGCAGCTTGCCAAAGCCGTCGCCGGTTGGGATCTGTCAAGCGACGCGTACTACGCCTCCGCCGCCGATTGCGACGGCGACGGCTCGCTCGGCGTGGGCGACGTGACCCGGCTTGCCAAATTCCTTGCCGGGTGGAGTGTCACGCTCGGATAAAAAGCGAATCGAAAAAACCCGCCGTTTTCCCAACGGAAAGCGGCGGGTTTTTCTTTGTTTTAGCGGTTTTTACTCTTCTTTCCTTTGCGACAAGAAAAGTAAAGGTTGTATCTGACGCTCTTCCAGCGCGGCGGCGATCGCGTCTTCCAGCAAATCGAAGCGGGAAACGAGGGAGTTCGGTTTTTCGATCGGATCGTCCTGGAAAAAGGGGACGAAATAGAAATGCTTTGCGTTGAGCAAGAGTCCGATATTCTTGGCGCTTTGCCCGAGCGCGTCGTTGGTGCAGGGCGCAAGGAGAACGGGGCGGGCGTTTCTTAAATGCGCCTTGGCGGCGAGGGTGACCGGGGTATCGCTGATACCGAGGGCGAGCTTGGAGAGCGTGTTGCCGGTGCAGGGCGCGATCACAAGCAGATCGCAGAGTTTTTGCGGGCCGATCGGCTCGGCGGCGGCGATCGTGGAGATCGGCTCGCGGCCGGTGAGCGCTCTTACGCGCTCTTCGATCTTCCCTTCGGCAAAAAAGCGGGTGGGGGTCTGCTGGACGGTCTTTGAGAGGATCGGCAGGACCGGATAGCGGCGGCAGAGGCGTTCCATGGCGTCCAGCGCCTGCGCGATCGTGCAAAACGAACCGGTCAGAGCAAAACCGACGGTGGGGGTGGGTTTCAGAGGGCATCCTTCCTTTTTTCGAGTTGTTTTTCGGTTTTCCGGATCGCGGAAAACAGGATCCGCGCGGCGCTTTCCGGGCATGCGCGGGCAGGCAGCGCGGGAAGCTTTTGCACGCGCAAGGTATAGGCGAGGTCGGCGTTTTCGGCGCCGCTTGCCAGGTCGTACAGACGCGCTTCGGACGAAAAGGACGAAAGCAGGACGGAGGATAAGATCCCCTTTGCGGGCACGGTATTGAAGAGCGCGTCGCAGCGCCGCAGGACCTTGCGTTCCTTTCGTTTGAGCGGCAGGTGCAGGGCAAGATAGCCGCGCTTTCGCGCTTTGTTTCGCGCTTCTTTGCTCCTGGCGAGGATCACGATCTTTGCGCCGTTTTTGGAAAAGCGTTCGGCGCAGGCGCGCGCCAGAGCGCCGGAGCCGGTCAGGGCGATCGTACTGTCCCGCAGCGCGCGCGGGCTTTCGCGCAAGAACACGGACATGGCGCCCTCGGCGGTCAGCGCGGAGTTTTCCGCCTGAAAGCGCTTTTGCACTAAAAGGTCGATCCATATGAAAGCGCCTTGCCGGATCCGGGGCAGGGCGGCGTCTGGCAAATGCCCGCCGAAACAGACCGAGCGCGGGGCAAGCGTGCCCAAAAACGCCAAGAGCTCATCCTCCGGGATCGCAAAGGGAAAGATCGCGTACACGGGGTTTTTGCGCGCCCGTCCGCTTGCGCGCCGCTTGACCGCGACGCGTTTCCCGTGATCCGAAAAGAGTTTTTCCAGCGCCGCGACGCGCGCGTCGGGTCTCGGCGCGAATATCAGATGATCCATACGCTACCTCACGCTTGGTTTCCGTAATTTAAGAGTATGCGCCCTTACGCCAAACGGACACAAAAAAAGACGCTCCGGAAACTTTCCGGAGCGTCTTTTCCGATCGGCTTTTCGCTACAAAACCGCGTTTGCCAACAGGATGAAGGCGGGCAGGGTCACGACGGAACAGAGCGTGGAAAGCCCCACGATGCGCGCGGCGAGAAGCGAGTCGCTTTGATAGCTTTCGGCAAAGATCGCGGCGCTCGTCGCGCTCGGCACGGCGCACATGGTCACGCAAAGCAGCGGCACCTCGCCCGAAAGTGAGAAGAGCTTGCAGATCCCGATCGCGATCAGCGGCAGAGCGATCATTTTACACAGGCAGAACGCGTACAGGCGCTTGTCGGAAACGAGCGTTTTGGGTTTCATCGAGGCAAGCAGAGCGCCGATGATGACCATGGAAAGCGGGAAGGTGAGATCCCCGATCATGGAAAGCGCGCTATAGAGGATCGGCGGCAGGCGCCACGGGGACAGATAAACGAGGATCCCGACGATCGTCGCGCCCACGCCCGGATTGACGATCGCCTGCCACCATCTGGGCTTTTCGCCGCGCCCGCGCCGCAGTAAGCGGATGCCGTAGGTGAAATTGAACACGTTGAACATAATGCAGTAAAAGGTGCCGTAGAACACGCCGACGCCGCGGCCGAAGATCGCGTCTAAGATCGGAAAGCCCAGAAACGAGCAGTTGGCAAATAAGAACGCGTAGCGGAACACGCGGTTTTCGTCCGGCGCGTTTACGCGCGCGAACAGTCCGCGGCCGATCAGCGCGAGCGCAAGGTGGATGCCGATCGAACAGGCGAGGATGATCAGTCCCAGACGCATTTTTTCGGGCGCGTAGTCCATATCGAAGCTCGATACGATCATACACGGCTGGGTCACGTTCACCAAAAACAGCGAAAGCGATCGCGGCGTGGAATCGGATAGAAACGCGCGCTTTTTCGCATAGTATCCCGCAAGGAGCACGCAAAACAGCACCGCGATCTTCGCGATCACGTCCAACGGGTTGAATTCCGGCATCGAAACGTTCCTTTCCGCAAGGTTCTTTTTTGGCATTATACGGCGTTTTGCCGGAAAACGCAAGGGTACTCGGTCTTTTTTGCACCGGGATTTGAAAGAAGGCGCGCTTTGTGCTATACTGAATACGGAGGAAACTATGCCCGATTTCGTTCATTTGCATCTGCACACGGAATACAGCCTGTTAGACGGCGCCTGCCGGATCGACAGGCTCTTTGAGCGTGTCAAGGAACTCGGGCAGAGCGCCTGCGCGATCACCGATCACGGCGTTTTGTACGGCGCGATGGCGTTTTATAAAGCGGCGAAAAAGGCGGGGATCCGTCCGATCATCGGCTGCGAAGCGTATCTTGCGCCGCGCACGCGCTTCGATAAGGAATACGAACGGGACAAAAGCCCGAATCATCTGATCCTTTTATGCGAAAACAACCGGGGATACGAAAACCTGTGCAAGCTCGTGAGCCTGTCCTTCACCGAGGGCTTTTACAACAAGCCGCGGGTGGACTACGAGCTGTTGGAAACCTATCACGAGGGCCTGATCTGCCTTTCCGCCTGCTTAAACGGGCGTATTCCGCAGCGGCTCTTGCAGCACGACTACGCCGGCGCCGAGGAAGAAGCGCGGCGCATGGTCGGCATTTTCGGGAAGGACAACTTCTTTTTGGAGGTGCAGGATCACGACGATCCGAAAGATCGGGAAGTCAACCTCGGGCTGTACGCGTTGAGCGAAAAGCTCTCGATCCCGCTCGTTGCGACCAACGACGCGCATTATCTTAAAAAAGAGGACGCGTCGAGCCAGGCGGCGCTCATGTGTATCCAGATGAACACGCTCTTGTCCGCGGGCCGTCCGCTCGGCTTTGAAAAAGACGAGTTCTACGTCAAAAGTTACGATGAAATGCGGATGCGCTTTCCCGATCATCCGGAAGCCTTGGAAAACACCGTGCGGATCGCAGAGCGCTGCAGTGTGGAGTTTACGTTTGACCGGCTCGTTTTGCCGAGCTTCACGGTGCCGGAGGGCTTGGACGCGAAAACCTATCTTTCGCGCGAGGCGCACCGGGGACTGGAACGGTATTTTTCGCGCCGGTCCGAGCTGCCGAAAGCAAAGGAAGACTATCTTGCGCGCCTGGACTACGAGCTTTCCGTGATCGATCAGATGGGCTTTACCACCTATTTTCTGATCGTGGCGGATTTCGTGAATTTCGCGCGCGGCGCCGGCATCGCCGTCGGCCCCGGGAGAGGGAGCGGCGCCGGGAGCCTTACCGCCTTTTGCATCGGGATCACGGGGCTCGATCCCTTGGAATACGACCTGCTGTTCGAGCGTTTTTTGAATCCGGAGCGCGTTTCGATGCCGGATTTCGATATCGACTTTGCCGATAACCGCCGCGAGGAGGTCATCGAGTACGTCACGAAAAAATACGGCAAGGATCACGTGGCGCAGATCGTCACCCTGTCCACGATGGGCTGCCGCGCCGTGATCCGCGACGTCGGCCGCGTGATGGGCATGGCGCCCGGCGAGGTGGACCGGATCGCCAAAAAGATCCCGCGCGATCTTTCGATCACGCTCGACCGCGCGCTGGAACAGGAAAGCGAGCTTCGGGAATTCGCGGCGGCGGATCCGAAGATCAGCCGGCTCTACGAGATCGCCCGCGCGCTGGAGGGGATGCCGCGGCACGCCTCCGTTCACGCGGCGGGCGTGGTGATCTGCGATAAGCCCGTGTGGGAATACGTGCCGCTCGCGCTCAATTCGGGCAGCGTGGTCACGCAGTTCGATATGAACACGATCGCGGATATCGGGCTTTTGAAAATGGACTTTCTCGGCTTGCGGTATCTGACGATCCTGCAGGATACCGAAACGCTGGTCAAAAAACAAGATCCGGAGTTTGACCTGGAGCGCATCCCGATCGACGACGAGAAGACCTATCGGGAACTGGATCTCGGGCATACGGCGGGGCTGTTCCAGCTGGAAAGCGCCGGGATGACGAATCTGATCGAAAAGATGCGCCCGCGCTCGATCGAGGACATCACGACCGCGATCGCGCTCTACCGTCCGGGACCGATGGAAAGCATCCCGCGCTATCTGGAGGCGCGCAAAAACAAGCGTTCGATCACCTATCTTTCGCCGCTGCTTGAACCGATCCTGTCGGTCACCGACGGCTGTATCATCTATCAGGAGCAGGTCATGCAGATCTTCCGCGACCTTGCCGGGTATTCGCTCGGCCGCGCGGATATCGTGCGCCGCGCCATGAGCAAAAAGAAAAAAGACGTGATGGAGCGCGAGCGCGAACTCTTTATCCACGGCGCGGAGGGCGAATGCGAGGGCGCGGTCAAGCGCGGCGTACCGGAGCGGATCGCGGGGCAGATCTTCGACCAGATGGAAAGCTTTGCAAGCTACGCGTTCAACAAGTCCCACGCCGCGTCCTACGGGGTTTTGACCTATCGCACCGCCTATCTGAAAACGCACTATCCGAAAGAATATATGGCGTCGCTCATCACGCACGGGCAGGACAGCGACAAGCTCGCCTATTATATGACCGAATGTACGCGCCTCGGCATCCCGATCCTGCGCCCGGACGTGAACGAAAGCGATTTGAGCTTCACCGTCGAGGGCGGCGCGCTGCGCTTCGGGCTCGGCGCGATCAAAAACGTGGGCGAGGGCTTTGTCAGGGAGCTGTTGGAGGAGCGCAAAAAAGCGCCTTATACCGATTTCGGCGATTTCATTCTGCGGCTGTCCCCGCACGGGCTCAACCGCAAAATGGTGGAAAGCCTGATCTATGCCGGCGCCTTCGACTCTTTTTTGCGTCCGCGCAGCGTGCTACTTGCCGTGTGCGAAACCACGATCAACTCAAGCGCGCGCCTCTCGCGGCATACCGCGCAGGGGCAGATGGATCTCTTTTCCGAATTGCCGGAGGAGGAAAGCGCGCTTTCGATCCGCTATCCCGCGCTCCCGGAACTGGAAGAAACGGAAAAACTGCGGCTGGAAAAAGAGGTCTGCGGCGTGTTTTTGTCGGCGCACCCCCTGAGCCGCTACGCGGCGCTCGTACAGAAGCTGTCCCCGTCGCGCATCTGCGATCTGGAGTCGGGGCTGGAGGGCGAGATCCGGCTTTTCGGGATCGTCAGTTCGTTCAAGCGGCGCACCTTAAAGGACGGTCGCGTGATGGCGCATCTGGTGCTTGAGGATCTGACCGGCTCGATCGAGGTGCTGGTCTTCCCGAAGGTCTTGCCGAAGGTGGAGGCGGTTTTGCAAAAAGACGCGATCGTGTACGTGACGGGCACGCTTTCCGACGACGAGGACGAGGCGGTCTTTTATCTGAACGAAGCGACTCTTCCCTCCGAAGCGCAGGCCGCGCATCCCGGCGCGCAGCCGCCCCCCGCGGCGGCGGCGGAGGCGAGGGGGGCTTCCGCGCCGCGGCAAGCGGACGGATCGAAGAATACGGCAAAGCGAAAGTTATACTTGCGCTTTGCCGCCAAAGAGGATAAAATAGAGCGTAGAACGCTTGCGCTTTTGCAGCTGTTCCCCGGCGACGTACCGGTCTATTTCTATTACGCGCCGGAGAAGAAACTGTTTCAGATCAAAGGCGGCGATTGCGACGCGGGCGACTTCTTGTTGAACGAACTGCGGGAACTGATCGGAAACGAGAACGTTCAGTTGGTCGAGGCATAGAAAAGGAACGCACTATGGAACAAAACAAGGCTCCGGACCGGAAAAACGGCTTGGAAACGGCAAAAAAAGTGGGGAAGGGCGCGATGATCGCGCCGCGGATCTTGGGCAAGATCGGCACGTATCTGCTCAATATCATTCTCACCGTCCTTCTGATCGTGATCGTGACCGGCGCGATCGTGGCGGGCGCCTTTGCGATCTACGTGAAGAGCTACGTCGATCCGAGCTTTGACGTGGAAAACTTGAAACTCAATTCCAACCTCACGACCTCGCTTTACTACCAGACCGCCGATCCCGGCACGGGAGAGGTCGTTTGGGAGGAAATGGAAAAGGACCGGTTAAGCGGCTCGGAAAACCGCATCTGGGTCTCCTACGACCAGATCCCGCAGGATATGTTCGACGCGATCGTTTCGATCGAGGACAAACGCTTTTATTCCCATAACGGCGTGGATATCCGGCGCACCGGCGGCGCGGTTTTGGGCTTTCTGACCGGCAACGATTCCTACGGCGGATCCACGATCACCCAGCAGCTCATCAAGCAGGTGACCGGTGACAACGACGTGACGATCCAGCGCAAGATCCAGGAAATGCTCCGCGCGCTCGATCTGGAAAGCAAGCGCGACAAAAAGCAGATTCTGGAAATGTACCTCAACACGATCTACCTGTCCCACGGGTGCTACGGCGTGCAGACCGCGGCGAACACCTATTTCGGCAAGGATATTTCGGAGTGTACGCTCGTGGAATGCGCCGCGCTCGCCGCGATCCCGCAGGCGCCGACCAAGTGGGATCCGATCCTGAATCCCGAAAACAACGAAAAGCGCCGCAACGACATCATCCACGAGATGTACGAGCAGGGCTATATCACCCAAGCGGAGCGCGACGAGGCGTGGAACACCGAACTTGTGATCGCCGAAAGCGCCAAAGAGGACCGCACCGAGACCGTTCACAGTTATTACGTGGACACGGTGATCGACGATCTGGTCGCCGATCTGCAAACGGAGCTCGGCGTATCGAAGGCGGTCGCCAACCAGATGGTCTTTTCCGGCGGGCTCAAGATCTATACCGCGATCGATATGGAATTGCAGACGATCCTGGAAGAATCGTTCTGCGACGACTCCATTTTCCCGAAAGTTTCCTCCGGCGTGCAGCCGGAAGCGGCGATGTGCATCATGAACCAGCAAAACGGCAACGTGGTCGCGATCGTCGGCGGCCGCGGCGTCAAGACCACGCCGCGCGGGCTCAACCGCGCCACGCAATCCAAGCGTCAGCCGGGTTCGTCGATCAAGCCTTTGAGCGCCTATTCGCTCGCGCTCGACCAGGGGATCATCTCGTACGCAAGCCCCGTGGACGACGCGCCGTTTGCCTTGGAGAACAGCTCCGCGATCTGGCCCGCGAACTACCCCGCCGGCTACAACGGGCTCGTGCCCGCCTATTACGCGGTGCAGGTCTCCAAGAACACCTGCGCGGTGCAGGTCGTGAACAAGCTTTCCACGCGCTACGTGTACGATTATCTGACGAAAAACTATCATCTTTCCACGCTCGTGGATAACGTGACCACGGCGTCCGGCACGGTGCTGTCCGACGTGGATCTCGCGCCGCTGGCGCTCGGCGGTATGACCTACGGCGTGACCGTGCGCGATATGACCGCGGCGTATTGCACCTTCGGTGCGCGCGGGGTCTATCACGCACCGCGCACCTATCTGAAAGTGCTCGACAGCGAGGGCAATATCATTCTTTCCAAAGACGATAACGCCACCGTATTGTTAAAAGAATCCACCGCCTCGATCATGACGAAAATGCTGCAGGACGTGGTAAAGAGCGGTACCGCGGCGGACGCGTCGATCACGCTTGACAACTACATGGATCTGGCGGCGAAGACCGGTACCACGACCGAAACGAAGGATCTGTATTTCGTGGGCTTCACGCCGTATTACACGGCGGCGTGCTGGTGCGGCTACGATCAGCCGAAAACCCTGCGATTCAATTCCAACGCCTGTAAGGTGATCTGGAACTCGGTCATGTTAAAGGTACACGGCAAATATATCGAGCGCAAAAACGCGGGCGAAACGCTGGAAAGCTTCCCGATGTCCAACCGCGTGGTCACGGTCACGATCTGCCGCGATTCGGGGCTTTTGCCCGGCAGCTACTGCAATCTGGATCTGCGCGGATCCCGGACGATCCAGAGTTATTTCGACAAGGACAACGTGCCTACCCGCACCTGCGACTGCCACGTGCCCGTGCGCTACTGCACGGATTCCAACTGCGTGGCGGGCCCGGGCTGCCCGAACGTGAAGATTGTGGCTTTGGTCTATAACAAGCGCGTGTATAAACGCCAGGTGACGATCGCGGATGCGCAATATACCTTCGTGGAAATCCCGGACGATTACGTTTACCCCGCCGACACCACGCAGCCCTTCTATATCAACGCCTATCCCGCGGGGACTTACGCCGGCACCTCCGGCGTGGCGCGTCCCGCCAACTCGTTCTGCGTGGAGCACAACTACGCTTTGACCGACGCGGTGCAAACGGCCTCGAGAGAAAAACAGGGCGGCAGCGCGTGAACGATTCCGATTGGATGACGATCGCGCTGACGGAGGCGCAAAAAGCGTTTGCCGCGGGGGAGGTCCCGGTCGGCGCGCTGATCGTGCGCGACGATAAGGTGCTCGCCAAAGCGCATAACCGGCGCGAGTCGATGAAAAGCGCGCTGGCGCACGCGGAATTGCTCGCGATCCAAAGCGCCTGCAAAAAGCTCGGCGGCTGGCGTTTGACGGACTGCACCCTGTACGTTACGCTCGAGCCCTGCCCCATGTGCGCGGGCGCGATCCTAAACGCGCAGATCAGGCGTGTCGTATTCGGCGCAAAAGACGAAAAGATGGGCGCCTTCGGCGGATTTCTCGACCTGCGCGAGAAAAAAGGGCTGTTCCGCACCGAGGTGGAGCCCGGCGTGCGGGAAGAAGAAAGCCGCGCGCTGCTGCAGGATTTTTTCCGGCGCCTGCGCGAGGCGTAAAAAATGTTACCGCCCGCCGGTTTCCGGCGGGCGGTTTTCGCGTTTGTACCGCAAAAAGCCCGAAAACCGACCGCTCGGCGCGAAAAATCGACCGCTTACGGCAAAAGCCTTGACCGGGCAAAGCCGCTTTGATAGAATGAACGCGAATTGAGAGGAGCGCCTATGAAGATCCGAGTGTTGATCGATCCGGATCGCGACGAAGAAGTGTTGATCTATGCGCATTCCGCCTCGCCGCAATTGCGCCGTCTGCAAGAGGCGATCGAAAAGGCTTTGTCTCATCAAGACGCGATCGCGGTGAAAAAAGGCGCTTCCGAGGTCTTTTTAGACTGCTTTGAGATCCTGTTTGCCGAAACGAGCGGGGACAGACTCTGGGTGCATACCGCAACGGACGTGTATCAATGCCCCCTGCGGCTCTACGAACTGGAAGAACGCTTGCCGCGCGGCTTTGCGCGGGCGTCGAAGAGTTGTCTTGTCAACGCGTCGTTGATTTTCGCGCTGTTCCGGTCGCCGTCGGGCGTCGGGGAAGCAAGGTTTTCGGGCAGCGAAAAGAGGGTCTTCATCTCCCGCAGATATTATAAAGGAATCCGCGACAAGATCGCAGAAATGAGGTTGGAAGCATGAAAAAAACCGGTTTGAGCCGCTCCGTGTTCTGGGGCATGGTTTTGATCCTGACCGCCGCGTTATTGATCCTGAACGGGTTCGGGATCTCGCTCGGGGAGGGCTTTACGCCCGTGCGCATCATCGCGGGGGTACTGCTCGTCGCCTGGATCCTGTACGATCTCTTCCGCGTCAAGATCGAACGGATCTTCTTCCCGCTTGCCTTTTTGTTTTTGATCTACGAGCCGCTGATCGCGCGCTGGGTCGGACGCGAGGGCGAGGATCTGTTGTCCGCCTGGATCGTGCTGCTCTGCGCGCTGCTTCTCACGATCGGCGTGAATCTGATCAAAGGATCCCGCACCTCCGGCAAGGAAAAGAACAGTAAACATATCGGCAATTCCACGCTGTATCTCGACGCAAACGACCCCGACGCCTGCGTGGTCAAGGAGAATTTGGGCAACGTGACCGTGTATTTCGTGAACGCGGAAAACTATCGCGGCGGCGCAACGCTGCACGTGCAGAACAACCTCGGCGAGATCACCCTGCACGTGCCGAGCGACTGGACGGTCACCACCGACGCGTCCGACAATCTCGGGCAGGTGCGCATTCCCGAGCGTGACGTCGTTTCGGACAAGGTTTTGCACCTCAAGATCCACGACAACCTCGGCAGGATCCGTGTGCTGTTCGATTGAAGCAATTCAAAAAGCCCCTGCGAGAGCAGGGGCTTTTTTGCGGCGTTTCAGCTCCAGAGAGCAATCAGCCCGATCACGGCGACGGCAATGATGATCACGAGCCACAGCGTGCCGTTTTCACACAAGTTGATCTGGTTCATGGACGTTCTCCTTTATTTGGATTCCGGCTGCGGTTTTCGCGCCAATGACAGGATATGCCCGTCTCCCGGCGTGCGTGCCAAAGAAAGCCTTGCGCTTTTTTTAGAACTGATATATAATAACCGTACCGAAAACGTACCCTGCGGCACGGTGGGAAAGGAGAAACGAAAACGATGCGCTATTCCCTGCGAAATTTTCTGATCGTGTTCATTCTTTCCGTCTTGCTGTTTTCCGTCGCGGCGGTCTTTTTGATCAATTATATCGGGTCCACGGTCTTTTCGTCCCCGATTTCGGACACCTCCGCGGAGCCCTCCGTTACGGGGCAGGTCTCCGGCGGGGACAAACCCATGGTCGATACCGCGAAATTGAGCTTCCTCGTGCTCGGCCTCAACGACGACGGCGAGGCGGATCATATCTTAATGATCCGGATCAATAAGCAGTTAGACCGGTTCATGATCTCCTCGATCCCCTCCAATCTGCGCGTACAGCTGGACGGCGGCTATCAGAAGCTCGGGCACACCGCGCTTTCCCGCGGCGTGGATTTCGTGCGGGAAAAGGTCTATGCGCTCACCGCGGCGGAATCGGAGTATCTGATCGTGTTCGAGTCAGACGGGTTTGCCGATTTCGTGGATCTGTTCGGCGGCTTCGAGTTCCAGGTGCCGCAGGCGATGCGGTACGCGGATCCCGCGCGCAATCTGTATATCGATTTAGACGCGGGCGTTCAGCATCTGAACGGTGCGAAGGCGGTGCAGTTT
Organism: uncultured Ruminococcus sp.; assembly: GCA_902796545.1. Lineage (GTDB taxonomy): Bacteria > Bacillota > Clostridia > Oscillospirales > SIG627 > RUG14179. Next base: position 20,721 of record CADBPF010000042.1, read on the forward strand.
TTGCAGTACGCCGATTACGAGAGCGAGCCGGAAATCACGCGCGCAAACAACGCCCGCGCGTTGGTGCTCGCGCTGTTCCGCGGGATCATGACCACGGACAATCTGATGCACGCAAGCGACGTATTGGGCGAAATACTCAGCGATCTGACCACGGATATGACCGGCGATCAGGCAAGCGCGGATTTGGACACGATCTTCAATTTCGCCCGCTTTTCCGTGGAGGAGCTGGCGTATCCCGGTACGAACGAGGGCGAATTTTTCCTGCCCGATACCGCCGCGGCGCTTTCCGCCTACGCGCCTTATCGGTGAAAAAGACCGCGAAAAAACAGCAGACCGTTTCGGTCTGCTGTTTTTTGACGCCGTTTTATTTTGCGCGCTCGACGATCTCGCATTCGCAGGGGTATTTGCTGTCGGCGGTGAGCAGGATCTCGTCGATTTTGTCCGCGCAGATCCTCCCGGAGCGCGGGTTTTTCACGGAAAGGATCCGCCCGCGGAGATCGGCTTCGACCTCGGAATATTCAAAGGAAAGATCCGCGTCGGTAAACTCGCAGTTTTCAAGCTTTAATCCCTTGCAGTAGCAAAGCGGCTGGGTGCCGCGGATCTTGCAGTCGATCAGCGTGAGGTTTTCGGAATACCAGGCGAGGTATTCGCCGTCGATTACGCTGTTTTTCACGCAAACGTTTTTCGCGTGCCAGAACGCGTCTTTCGTATCCAAAACGCTGTCCTCGACGATGAGGTTTTCCACGTACTGGAACGAATATTTCCCCTTGAAATCCACGTTTTTCAAGCATACGTCCGACGCGTTCAAAAAGAGATATTCGCCTTCTATATGCGTATCCTTCATCAAAACGCCGCGGGAGCGCCAGCCGAATTCCGGCGAAACGATCTTGGAGTTTTCGATCTTTACGCGCTCGCACTCGCGCAGGGCTTTCACCCCGAACAGCTGCGAGCGATCGATCGTGATCCCGTCGGAATACCAGAGCGGCGCGCGGCAGGTCTCGCTCATCCTGACGCGCTCCAGCTCTACCCCGTGATCGTGCCACAGGGGATAGCGCAGATCCAAAAGACAGTCTTCGAGCTTGATCCCGCTTGCCTCTTTGAGCGCGGATTCTCCGTCCTCCGGTCCGGCGAACACGCAGCGCTTCAAGTATAGCTGCTTTTCCCCGTACAGATCGCGCTCGTTCGGAAAGACTTGATCTTCAATGATTTTCATGGACGTTTCCTTTTTGTAAAGCGAATGATTTTTTCATTGATGTGATCCGGCGCATCGCTCCAGTCATGATAATGCTCTGTAGATCTATGCGTGTCAATGATATATCGCTTACGCGAAATGATATACAGCCGCTTCGCGTCTGCATGATAGAATATCCGTTCCATCATACGCCGCAGGCGAATATAACTGAAAGAAGCGTCTTTTGTCTGCCAAAAGACGCTTCTTTCTTGGTGCGAGAGACGGGACTTGAACCCGTATGGATGAACCACACGCCCCTCAAACGTGCGCGTCTGCCAGTTCCGCCACTCTCGCGCGTGCAAGCAAAATTATACACGAAATATTTTTCTTGTCAAGCGCTTTTTCGCGGTTTGCGGTCAGTTTGCACCTTTTTCTTTGAGCGCGGCTTTGAGTTTTTCGTTTTCCGAAAGATAATCCATGCACAAAAACAGCATGGCCTGCCCTTTGGTGATCCGCGGATTTTCAAAGATCAGGTCGTTCACGCGCTCTTCGAGCGCTTTTGCGTTTTTCAAAACGGATTCTTCGCTTTCGTCCGTCTGGATATTCAGCTGCATTCCTAAAATCGACAGCTCGTATTTCTTTTTCAAAGCGATTCTCCTCTCTTTTTCGGAAAAAACTTGTCAAAATCCACTATTCTTATTATAATAGATCAAACGATAAATGCAAGCATTTTTTGAAGAGGATCACGTATATGACGCAAACTTGTGCCGCGCGCCTGAACGCCGCGCGCCGGATCGTGGTCAAGGTCGGCACCTCCACGCTGACCCACGCCAACGGTTCCATGGATCTGCACCGGATCGAAAAACTCGTGCGCGCCCTTTCCGATCTGCAAAACGACGCAAAAGAGATCGTGCTCGTTTCCTCCGGGGCGATCGGCGTGGGCTTTGCGCGGCTGGGCGAAACCCGAGAGAACAAAACGCTTTCGCAAAAGCAGGCCGCCGCCGCGATCGGGCAATGCGGGCTGATGGATCTTTACGACCGCCTCTTTTCGCAATACGCGCACATAATCGCGCAGATCCTCATCACCCGCGACGTGATCGAGGACGAAAAGCGCCGCGCAAACGTGGTGGGGACGCTCGACGAGCTGATCCGCGCGCGCTGTATCCCGATCGTCAACGAAAACGACACCGTTTCCTGCGAGGAGATCGAATTCGGCGATAACGATACGCTGTCCGCGCACGTGGCGCATCTGTGCCGCGCGGATCTTTTGATCAACCTGTCCGACGTGGACGGGCTTTATTCCGCAAATCCGCGCGCCGACGAGGGCGCGACGCTCATTTCCGAGGTGCATAAGATCGACGACCGGATCCGCGCCGCGGCGGGCGGCGCGGGGACTGCCCGCGGCACGGGTGGGATGCGCTCCAAGCTCGACGCCGCCGAATTCGCCATGGCGCACGACATCCCCATGGTGATCACCTCGGGCAAGGATCCGGAGAACCTCTACCGCGTGCTGGAGGGCAAGTTTACCGGCACGCTCTTTTGCAAAGAATGACCGTCGCCTCGCTTTCTCCGCTCGCGCTCGCCTATTACGGCGACGCGGTGCTTTGCCGCTTTGCCCGCGAGACGCTTTTGGGCGCGGGCGTGACCCGGCCCGCCGACTGCACGAAAGCGGAATTGAACTTCGTGACCGCCGAAAGTCAGGCGCAGGCGGCGCAGGAGCTGTCCGGGGTCTTCACCGACGCGGAACAGGAGCTTTTCCGCCGCGCGAAAAACGCAAAAAGCCACAGCGCGCCGCGGCATACCGATCTTTACACCTACCGTCTGGCGACCGCGCTCGAGGCGGTGATCGGGTATCTTGCGCTGTCGGGCGACGAGGATCGCGCCCGCTTTCTTTTTGAAACGGGCTTCAAAAAAGCGATTGCAAATCTGAAAAAAGCGTGATATAATTTATTTTCTGTAGAAACACGAAAAAATCAAAATACAGGAGGCATATTTTCATGGCAAAGAAGTACGTCTATCTCTTTACCGAAGGCAACGCCACCATGCGCAACCTTCTCGGGGGAAAAGGCGCGAACCTCGCGGAAATGACCCATATCGGACTTCCCGTTCCGCAGGGCTTCACCATCACCACCGAGGCCTGCACGCAGTACTATGAGGACGGCCGTACCATCAACGACGAGATCATGGCCGAGATCATGGAATACGTCGCGAAGATGGAAGAGATCAACGGCAAAAAATTCGGCGATCTCAAAAACCCGCTGCTCGTCAGCGTCCGTTCCGGCGCGCGCGCGTCGATGCCCGGCATGATGGATACGATCCTCAACCTCGGCCTCAACGAGACCGTCGTCGAGTCTCTCGCCAAGCAGACGAAGAATCCCCGCTGGGCGTGGGACTGCTACCGCCGCTTCATCCAGATGTTCTCCGACGTCGTGATGGAAGTCGGCAAGAAGTACTTCGAGAAACTGATCGACGAGATGAAGGCCAAGAAGGGTGTCAAGCTCGATGTCGAGCTGACGGCCGACGACCTCAAGACGCTCGCCGGACAGTTCAAGGCCGAGTACAAGGCGAAGATCGGCAAGGACTTCCCGACGGACGCCAAGGAGCAGCTCTTCGAGGCGATCAAGGCCGTGTTCCGCAGCTGGGACAACCCGCGCGCGAACGTCTATCGCCGCGACAACGACATC
>CADBPF010000043.1 GCA_902796545.1 uncultured Ruminococcus sp.
CAGATCGCTGCGCACCCCGGACAGGGTGAACACGCAATCCGCCGGCATCCCGGCGGAGGCGTTTTTCTGCGGGATGAAATAGAAAAACGCGGCGACCAGGATCGCAAGCAGGATCAAAAGCAGGATCAGGTCGAACAGATTGAATCGTCCGTAGGATTTCCGAACAGTCATAGGCACCTCACCGACCGGATTCGTTCTGGATAACGGAAGGATACAAAGCGTCGCCGGACGCTTTGGAAAACGCGCAAAGCAGGCATAAGAGCGCAAACCAGCGGGGGTCCGCGCCGATATTCTGCGCAACGCCCAAAAGAAGCAGCGCGAGAAGAGAGCAAAGCGGCGCGGTCACGAACAGCCGCTTTTTCTCCCGCGCGAGCGATAAATACACGTGGAAGGCTTTTTGCGTGATCCCGAGCAAAAACAAAACCAGCAATAAAAGCCCGACCAGCCCGACGGAAAGCAGGATCTGTGTCGTAAGCGTCAGATTCTCGCCTGCGGTGCTCAACGCGGAAAAACTCAAAAGCGTTCCGGTGTCGAACACGCCGAGCCCGCAGAGATAGGCATTCAAGGGAAGCGCGCTTGCGGCAAGCACGGAGGGGCTGCGGTTCAAGAACGCCTCGCGCAAAAACGCGGTCTGTTCTCCCGGGATCAAAGGCAGAGCGATCGCCGCGGCGCCGAGGACCGCGAGGAAGAAAAAGAGGAAGCTGCGCTTATACAGGATCAGCTCCGCGCAGAGCGCCGCACCGAGCGCAAGATAGGCGGACAGCGAGGAAAAGAGCCAGAGATCCGCGATCGTCAAGGCAAAAAGGAAAAAGCAAAAAAGCTTGCGGTCGGAGGTTTTCGCGGTGATCGTCAGAGCGCAGAGCAGACAGGCGGCGGCGCAGAGCAGCATCGGGCCGGAGTGCCCGGAAAGCGTGCGTGCCACGACGCCGAGCTCCAAAAACGCAGGGAGCGGCACGAGCGTAAAGAATAAGTGAAGCGCCGCTCCGAGCGCGACCCCGTAAGAAAAGGAGAGCATGAAGCGGCGGATCAGTTCTCTGCTTTTGCCGAGTCTTGAGATCAGGAAATACAAAAGCCCGGGCGCGCAGAACTCAAACCATCCGGAGGCGGCGGAAACCGCGGGAAAGATCCCGGAAAGCATAAAATACAATAAAGTGAAGAAAAACAGCAGATCGCACAGATCGCTCTTGATCGCGCGTTTGCCGCAGAGCGCCTTGATCAAAAAACAGAAGAGCAAAAACAGACAGAGCGCCGAGATCGTTTCGGCGTTCAGGAAAGGAAACAAAAACAGCGTGATCGTAAGCCCGTATTCCGGCTTATACAAAGACAGGCAGACCGAGATCAGGCAAAAGACCGCAAGGCAGAATAAAAAGGGCCCGGTGATCAGGCTGATCGCGCCGGCGATCAGCGCCGCGACCACGGCGCAGATCTCGCCGCTGTGTACGCTGCCCGAGGGAAGCTCGTCCTCGCGAAACCCCGCGACCTTATCTAAAAACCATCCGGCGGCGCGGCTGTGCCAGAGCGCGGAGGAGATCGTGCTCCTCGCGCTGAACAGCGGCAGGGACGCCAACACCAAGAGCACGCCGAAGATCAGAGTCGGCGCGTTCCCGGCGCCGGCGGGCGCGGTGAGCCGGCGGGCAAAATAGGTCGCGCAGTTGATAAAGCCGAATAAAAAGCAAAAGGTGCCGAGCGAGCGGAGGCGGGAGGTGAGCAAAAAGCGGATCGCCTTGGAATAGAGCGTTTGCGAGGCGCTGGAATAGAGCTGCGCGCTCGCGCGCATCTTGAAGCGCAGGGCGCTTGCCGAACCGAAGCCGAACCAGCGTCTGAAATAGGCGAACAGACCGCGCTCGACCGATTCGTTTTCTTTGGGATAGCAATGGACCGCGCGCGCAAAAAGCGAGGTGTTGATAAGCCTCGTGAGTGTAAGCGACGCGCGCGCGAAAACCGAGCGCGAACGGGTGGTCCTTGACACGCTTTATCCTTTCTTTTCGATCAGATCGGGGCGCAGACGGGAGGTGAGCTTGATCGCCTGTGCTTCGCGCCAGGCGCGGATCTTTTCGTGATCGCCGTTTTGTAAGACCTCGGGCACCTCTATACCGTGGAACACGCGCGGACGGGTGTATTGCGGATATTCCAAAAGCCCGTTTTCCAGGCTTTCTTCCGTGTGCGCGGCGGGATCCGGCAAAACGCCCGGGATCAGCCGGCAAACGGCGTCGATCACGACCGCGGCGGCCAGTTCGCCTCCGGTCAAGATATAATCCCCGATGGAAAGCTCTTCATCCACGATCTCGTCGAGCACGCGCTGGTCGATGCCCTCGTAGTGCCCGCACAGGAGGATCAGACGATCGGCCTGCGCCAGCTCTTTTGCCTTACTTTGCGTAAAAAGTTTGCCTTTCGGGGAAAGGTAGATCAATTTCGGCTTGGTTTTCGCGTCCTTGACGATCGCCTCAAAGCAATCGAACACGGGATCCGGCATCATCAGCATCCCCATGCCGCCGCCGTAGGGCGTATCGTCCACGCGGTGATGCTTGTCTTTGGAATAATCGCGGATGTTGTGGCACGCGATCTTAACGATCCCCGCGGCCTGCGCGCGCCCGACGATGCTTTCCGACAGCGGCGATAAGACCATGTCGGGAAAGAGCGTCATCACGTCAAAGCGCGTCATGAGAACAGTCCCTCGGGCGGCGAGATCCACGCGCCGGAAGTCGAAAGCTTTTTCACAAACACGCTGACGGCGGGAAACCACACGCGCCGCCCGTCCGGCGTTTCGATCTCCCAGAGATCGCCCGCGCCCTGGTTTTTGATCTCGCGGATCGTCCCGTAGGATTTTTGCGTATCCGCGTCGTAAGCCTGTTCCCCGATCAGATCCGCCCAGAAGACCGTGTCTTCCGGTAAATGCAGATCCTCTCGCGCGAGATAGAGCGTTTTGCCGCGCAAAAGCGCCGCCGCGTCCACGTCCGTGACGGAAGAAAAGCGCAACAGCAGAAAGCGCCCCTGCGTGCGCACGGAAAGGATCTTTAACGGCTCTTTGCCGTCCGGCGTTCGATACAGCGAAAGCTCCGGCTTGAAATGCCGGTCGTCGTCGCCCCAATACTCGAACTTGACCTCGCCGGTAAGCCCGTGCGTCGTCAGGATCCGGCCCGCTTCCAAAAAGAGTTGTTTCATGCCGTCATTATAGCACAGAAACCGAAAAAAACAAATATTTTCGCGTTTTGTCAAAAAACGCGCCCCGATCGCATAAACTGGACTACCCGAAAGAGAGGTGGCGGAGATGAAAAACAAGTACGGGCTTTGGGGGATCACGGTCAGCGCGCTGGGCGTCGGAATCCTCGTTGCCTTTTTCTTGCCGGAAAGCGTGCTTGTCGTGATCGAGGCGCTCGTCATCGTGACGGCGGGGATCCTGTTTTTACGCGCGTGAAACAACGCGCAGAAAGGGACGGCATGAGAGTTTTGGTTTTGCGCACGCCGCGGTTTTTATCGCGGATCCTGCGGTTATTTTACGCCAAAAAAGCAAAAAAGGAATTGTAAGGCGCACGCGTTTGTGATAGGATGAGAAAAAAGGATCGCGAGGAAAACGGCATTGATCTGTAAACTTTGTCCGCGCTTGTGCGGCGTGGATCGGGACAAGACCGCCGGGCGCTGCGGCGTCCGGGGCTTTTTGCCCGTCGTTGCTCGCGCCGCGCTGCATTTCGGAGAGGAGCCCTGCTTCGGAAAGCGCGTCGGCGCGGTCTTTTTTTCGGGCTGCGCGCTCGGCTGCAGCTTTTGTCAGAACCGCGCGATCACAAGCTTTCCGGTCGGAAAACGCGTTTCGGTCGAGCGGCTTTGCGAGATCTTTTTGGAATTGCAGGCGCAGGGAGCGCAGGCACTCGACCTGGTCACGGGAAGCCACTTTGCCCCGGCGATCGCGCGCAGCCTGGATCTTGCGCGGGAGAGGCTGAAGATCCCCGTGATCTGGAACGGCTCCGGCTACGAGTCGGAGGAAATTCTAGATCTTTTGCGCGGCAGGGTGCAGATCCACCTGGCGGATTTCAAATTCGCAAGCGCGGAAACCGCCGCGCGCTTTTGCGGCGCTCCGGATTATCCTGCCGTCGTGCAAAACGCGATCGAGCGGATCCTGCGCGATACCGGCCCGTGCGAGTTTGACGAAAACGGCGTTCTGCGGCGCGGTGTGGTCGTGCGGCATCTCGTATTGCCCGGCTGCGTCGGGGATTCGCTCCGGGTCTTAGCGCAATTGGATCGGCTCGTGCCGGATAAACGCACGATCCTGTTATCGCTTCTGCGGCAATACACGCCGGTCGGCGCAAACAAGCCGCCGTTGGATCGCCGCGTGACCACGCTGGAATATGAAAAGGCGGTGCGCGCCGCGCAGAGCTTCGGTTTTCTCGGCTATACGCAGGACAGATCCAGCGCAAGCGCTTCCGAGATCCCCGTTTTCGACGGCACCGGGGTCTGAATCCGCGCACCGACGCGCATCAAAAAACACACGCGCTTTTTGCGCGTGTGTTTTTTCAAAAGAAACGCTTATTTCTTTTTCGCTTTCCGCAGATCCTCGATCAAAAGTCTCAAATGCGTGACTTCCTCGCTGGAAAGCGCGCTGACGTCTAAAATGTCCTTAGGCTCCAGATCCAACAGATAATCTGTTCTCACGGAAAATACCTTAGCAACTCTCACTAACATGTCGATGGACGGCATGATGTTGTTATTTTCCCAATTGCAGATGCTTTGCTTGGATACTCCGAGGATATTAGCCAGTTCGACCTGACTGATCCCGCGCAGTTTGCGGCAGCGACGGATGTTCTCTCCCAGCATATGATTCCCCCCTTCTGTGTCGAACACGGCTATTATACATCATTCGACCGGGAAAAACAAATATCGAAATATTGTCATCCTAATCAAAGCTGCGAAAGGGACGCGTTTTTTTCGGGAAAAACGGTTTTTTCGAGATCTTTTTTCAGGCGCTTTTCACGTTCAGCACCGTCACGCTCATATCATCCGGAACCGCGCCGTGGTGGGCGCGCGCTTCGTCCAACAGGTAACGCGCCAGGCGATACGGCTCCGTTTCCTTGGCAAAGGCGAGCGCCTGCGCAAACCAGCTGTCGTCCTCCTCCGGCGGGGTCACGCCGTCGGAAAACATCACGATCTGATCGCCGGAATGCAGGTTCAGCGTCGTTTCCTGCGCGGACAGCGTGTTCAAGATTCCCGCGGGCGGCGTCTTGCTTTCCACGCGGTACAGCCCCGTGCCGCGCTTGACGAAGCTCGGCGCGGCTCCCGCCTTGATGAATTTCGCCTTGCCCGTGTAAAAATCCACCTCCAGAAGATCCACGGTGGAAAAGCGTTCTTCGTTCTGGGAGAGCAAAAAGCGGTTGAGCATATCGAGCGTCACGGTCTTTTCCTCGGAGAGCGTCATCAGCTTTTCAATAAAGATCGAAGCAAGACGGCTCGTGAACGCCGCTTCTCTGCCGCTGCCCATCCCGTCGCAGATCAGCGAATAGAAATAGGCGCTGGGCGACTCGAAAAAGCCTGTGGTATCGCCGGAAACGCCGTCGCCGGACTTGGCGCGGGAGGCGCGCGCGGCGCTCAGGCTGACTGCGCGTGCGCGCTTTAAGACCAGCACCGCGTCGTGGAAGGGCGGCAGGAACACGGGCGGATCGAACCGCATCCCGGTCGCGTCGTAGAGCGCGTCGAGGAGCTTGTCCGTGGACAGGCTGATCCGCTGCAGGGGCACGCCCGCCACCTCGAGCTTCGCGCATCGGCCGCCGGTCACGCAAAGGCTTTGAAACGGGATCTTCAGGCGGCGAAAGCAATCCTGCGCCAGACCCGAGGCGCGGCGGTTGATACGCTCGCTTGCTTCCAGTTCCTCGGAGGCGCCCATCAGAAGCCGCGCCACGCTCTCGTATTCGCCGCAGAGCATCGAGGAGGGCAGCTCCGGCGAGAGCGTTTTGCCGCATTTGAGGTCGTATCTGCGATTGATCTCGCGGCAGAGCGATTCCGCTTTTTCACAGCGCTCGCGGAAATACGGCTCCATATCCTCCGGCGTGATCGCGCGCCGCTCGCCGAGTCGGATCGACAGGGAATCGAGCGCCGCCTGCGTCAAGCCGTAATTGTGTTCCCAGCAGTCGGTGGAGTGCGCGCAGCGCGCGCAGATCCGTCCCGTGGATTCGCGGATCAGCTCCGCGGCAAGCTGTCCCGAGGGGGTCAGGGTGCGGTCGCTCACCACGTAGAAGACCTCGGAGAGCGAGGAAAACGCGCGCGAAAGGGAGGCGAGTTTTTTCTGCATCTGACCGGCGCGGGTCAAGAGCTCTTTCGGTTTCGGGGCGTCCTGCGTCCGGCGCGATCGGCGCGCGGCAAAAAACGAAACGGGCAAAAAGCAGATATGCGCAAACAACAGATCCGCGCATAAGTCGGCGAATACGGGGGTCGGCGCGAAATATAACAGATAGCCGCCGGAAAAGAGGAAGGACGCGACCAGCGCGCCGTTGCCGACGGAGGGGAACAACAGCCCCGCGGCGAGCGCGCACAAGGCAAGGGCGATCGCCGCGTACGAGCCGCCGGCGGCAAGCCCCGACGCCGTACCGAAGACCACGCCGTAGAGCGCGCCTTCTTTTTTGGTGACGGCAAGGGTCAAAACAGCCGCGAGCACCGGCGCGATCGAAAGCCCGAAGAGCATCCCGCGGCGCACGGCGTATAAGAAGCAGGCGCATCCCGCGGCGACGGCAAGCGCGAGATACAGTTTACGATCCGGCCGCAAAAGCCCCAAAGCGCGCTCGGAGCCCTTTTGTTCCAGTTCGCCCTCGCGGGACGCGAAAAACACGCTGATCCCGCAAAAGGCGGCGCAGAGCACCGGCGCGAGCAGACTTTGCGCCAGCGCCCCGGAAAATTTGAGCGTTCCGGGATAGGCGATCATGCAGGAAAGCGCGTGTAAAACGGCGTCGCCGAAGCAGAGCGCGATCCGGAAAAAGACGGGATCGTTGAATTTCCGCCCGGACACGAGCGCGCGCACGATCAGCGCAAGGAGCAAAGACGCGCCAAACAAATACCCGCGCGGCAAAAAGAAGCAGGCGATCCCCGCCCCGATAAAGGCTCCCGCGCAGGTGGCGGACAAGACCGTGCGCTCTTTTTTGCCTCCGGCGCATCCCGCGGCGCAGACCAGCGCAAAGGGCACGGGATAGGCGCCCAAAGGAAAGAGCGCGGTGCAGGAGATCGCGCAGAAGAGCACGCAGGCAAAAAAGGCAAGCGCCGTGCGAAAATGCCGCAG
>CADBPF010000044.1 GCA_902796545.1 uncultured Ruminococcus sp.
AACGAAACGCTGCCGGGACTGTGCCCCGGCGTGTGCAAGACCGTGATCACGCTTTCCCCGAGCGCGATCTCGTCGCCCTCGGAAAGCAGTCCGTCCGCCGTTGCCGCAAGCGGCCGGTCGTGAAAAGAAACCGACGCGTTTTTCACAGGATCGCAAAACAGCGGCGCGTCAAGCGCGCCGAGCAAAATTTTCGCGCCGCATTGCGCGCGCAGCTCCGGCGCGATCAGCGCGTGGTCGAAATGCGCGTGGGTCAGAAGGATCGCCTCCGGCGCAAAAGCGCCGAGGATCCCGAGCGCCGCCTCGTCCGCGCCCGGATCGATCACGAGCGTTTTCCGGGTCGCGCGATCGCGCAAAAGATAGGTGTTCGCGGTAAAGCCGGAAAAGAGATAAGGCGTAACTTCGAGCATATCAGAAGCTGATGATGTCGTGATAGGTGTCGATCGCGTATTTATCCGTCATACCGGAAATATAGTGCAGCACCGCGCGCAGATAGTCTTCTCTGCGCGTCAGATCATAGACCGGCAGGTTCCGGTTCTTTTCGTCGCGCTCGAAGGTCCAATAGACGCACAGCCAGTTATAAAACCGGCGCGGCAGGCTCTCGAACGCGTCCTGCATACTGAGTAAGTTCTTGCCCGTGTCCGCTCCGGCGTAGAACGATTGCAGGGTATCGAAGATCTCGCGGATGATGAGCTCAAAATAGCGATCCGCACGCACGACGCGCTGTACGGAATAGATATGTTCGGTGTTGAATTCGCGCAGATATTTCAGAAGCTGCGCCGCTTCCCCGGAAAAGGCGATGCCCGCGTCCGGATCGGAATGGGCGGTAAGATCGCTGATAAAAAAGTTGACGAGATTCGAGTTGTTCGCTTTTTTTCCGGACAGCGTCGCGCACGCCGCCGCGAGTTCCTTTTGCACGTTCTCCGGCAACAGTCCGAGCGCGCGGGCGTCCTCCAGGTCGCGCCCGACGTAGGCGATCCGGTCCGCCATTTTGATCACGCAGCCCTCGTAGGTGAACGGCGAAAAGCGGTTCGGACGGTCGTATTCTGCAAGATCGATCCGCTCGGCGCGCGGATGCAAATGATTCTGGTCGCGCTCGCCGCAATGGGAAACGATCCCGTCGCGCACGGCGTAGGTCAGGTTGAGATTGCGGCGGTTGCGCTCCTCGTCCTCCAAAAGATCGATACGATCGACAAAAAAGAGCCCGTTTTTCTCGTGCCAGAACGACTCGCCGAGCTGTTCGCGCGCGATCGCGTCGAGCACCCGTTCGCCCTTGTGACCGAAGGGCGCGTGTCCGAGGTCGTGCCCGAGCGCGATGGCGCGGGTCAGTTCCGAATTGAGCCCGAGGATGCGGGCGATCGTATCGCCGATGCTCTCCACGTGCAGGGTATGCTCGATGCGCGTGCAGATATGGTCGCTCTGCGGCGAGAAAAAGACCTGCGTTTTATGTTTCAGGCGCCGGAACGACGTGGAATGCAGAATGCGCGTGTAGTCGCGCAAAAATTCGCTGCGCGTGTCCCCCTCTCTGCGATACAGCTCACGTTCGCGCGCGATCAGATCGGCGTAGCGGGGGTTTTGCTCGAACGCGCCGAGTTCGGTAAACGGTTGCTTCATGCTTGTTCGTTCTCCTTTTCCGGTTGCGGATCGGACCCGTCAGACTCCGTTTTGCGCGGACTTGAAAACGCGCGCAGGACTTTCACCGTGCGCCACAGTTTGACGATCCGGATCCCGCAATAGCACAACAGCGGCTGACAACAGAGGATCGCAAGATCAAACCACAACAGCTCCCGCTCCTCGAAAAACGGAAAGCGGGCGCTGATCAGATTCACGCCGAGTACGACGAGATCGGCCGCAAGCGTGGCGAGAAACTGCGAAACAACGGTGGCGAGCGCACGGTCGGTCACGCGAAAACAAAGGGCGCCGACGACCAGATGATAGGCGATAAACAAAGCCGGCACGAGGATCAGAAACCACAAAAACGCCTGACCGCCGCCCAAGATCGACTCGAGCCCTAAAATGAGCGCGTAAAGCAGCAGAAACACGAGAAACGACAACAACGCGAACAAAAACAGTTTCGTTTTATCCGACATCCAGATCGATCTTTTCATAAAACCCGCCTTTTCTCCGCGATTTCTACCGAAATCATAGCATATCGGCGCATAAAACGCAAGAATTTTCGTCTGCTCTCGCTTTACAGCGCGCGGATTTTGTGCTAAACTGGAAAAAAACGTAAGGGAGGCTCTCTTCGTATGCGTATTCCGTGGATCAAAAACGCGCGTGCGTTTCTGCGCGGCGAATGGCGCAACATCTCCGTGACCATGGAAAACGGGCTGATCCAGTCCATCGCCGAGCTGCCGCCGGATCCCGATGCGCCGCTGCTCGTGCCGGGACTTTGCGATCTGCATACCCACGCGCGCGATCCGGGCTTTCCCGAAAAAGAAGATCTCTATACCGTGAGCGCTGCCGCCGCCGCCGGTGGATATACCGATCTGTGCGTGATGCCGAACACCTCGCCGGTCTGCGACACGCCGGATACTTTGAGTTATCTCGCGGCCAAAAGCCGCGATCTCGACGTGAAGATCCACGCGGTAAGCGCGATCACGGTCGGGGAAAAGGGCGAAACGCTCGTCGATATGGAGCTGATGGCGCACTCCGGCGCGATCGCGTTTTCCGACGACGGGCATCCCGTGGCAAACGACGATCTGATGCGCACGGCGCTTTTATGTGCCAAGCGCCTGAACAAGCCCGTGTTCTCCCACAGTGAGGATACGCGCCTGTCCGCGGGCGGCTGTATCAATCAGGGCAAGATCTCCGCGCTGCTCGGGCTCTGCGGCATCCCCGCGGAAGCCGAGATCGAGGGGATCCGCCGGGATATTGCGCTGTGCCGCGAAACGGAAGCTCCGCTCCATCTCTGCCACGTTTCCACCGCGGAGGGCTGGGAGCTCGTCCGCACGGCGAAAAAGGAGGGACTGCCGCTGACCGCGGAGACCTGCCCGCACTATTTTGCGCTGACCGAAGAGATCCTGTTGGAAAAAGGAAGCAACGCCAAGATCATGCCGCCTTTGCGCACCGCCGTGGACCGCGACGCCGTGATCCGCGCGATCGCCGACGGCACCTGCGACTGCATCTCCACCGACCACGCGCCGCACACCAGACTCGACAAGTGCCGCTCGCTTCCGCTCGGAGAAAGCCTGCGCCGCGCCGCTTTCGGCGCGATCGGGCTGGAGACCGCTTTCGCCCTCTCCTACACCGTGTTGGTGCGCGGCGGGCAGATCGGCGAAAAGGATCTGATCCGTCTGCTCTGCACCCGTCCGCGCGAGATCGCGCATCTCGAGCAAGTGAAGATCGACGTGGGCAAGCCCTGGCGCGCCGCGCTCTTCGACGTGAAAACGCCCTACCGCTACGACGCCAAAACCTCCCGTTCCCGCTCCAAAAACACCCCGTTCGACGGTTTTGAGCTTTACGGAAAGCTGCTCGAATTGCCCCAAAACTGAAACCGACTTCCTTATTTATAAAGAAAAGAGCCGGCAAATTTCCAAAAAAGTCTTGACAAGGACCTTGCGCTATGGTATAGTGTACCTTACCTCGCGGAGGTCTTTTTTTATGAGATCTTTTTTTGAGGGAGAACTCATCGATCGATTGCTACGCAAAGAACAGAAAGGATTTGACTATGGCTACTGAACGCCGCGTAAGAGTCACGCTCGCCTGTGACGAGTGCAAACAGCGCAATTACAACACCATGAAGAACAAATCCAACGATCCCGATCGTCTGGAAATGAAGAAGTATTGCCGCTTTTGCCGCAAGCACACGCTGCACAAGGAAACGAAGTAAGGAGAACGCGTCATGTTGGTTACCGGAATCATCTTCCTGTGCCTCGCTCTCGCTTTCGGCGGAGCCGGCTGGGTCCAGATCAACGCGCATTACGACGCCTTCGCACAGAGCACCTTTGAGCGCCTCTTCTACAATCCCGGCTGCTATTGGGTCGCCGGTGCGATCCTGACCTGCCTTTTGGCGCTGATTCTGATCGTGCGCGCGCTGACCACCAAAAAGAAAGAT
This sequence comes from uncultured Ruminococcus sp., assembly GCA_902796545.1. Lineage (GTDB taxonomy): Bacteria > Bacillota > Clostridia > Oscillospirales > SIG627 > RUG14179. Next base: position 4,055 of record CADBPF010000044.1, read on the forward strand.
CGCGCCGCTTCGCATCTTCCCTATTTCATCAGCGAGATCTCCGCGCTGCTGCTCGGTCTCGGTTCCGTCGGCTTCGGCATTTTCCGCAACCGCTGGATCTCGATCATCAACGCGGACCGCATCGCCGCCGCAGCGGAAGAAGAAAGCGCGAGTCTTCTGAAATACGACGGTACCGTCTGGATCGTCATCGGCGCAATCGCCGCGGTCTTCGGACTGGTGTTTTTGTGCATCCAGATCCTGAAAGGCGCATCTCCCGCTTTCGCCGCGAAAGTCGAGAAGGGTCGTATCTACGGCTTCTTCCGCGACTATAAGAGCGAAATGAAGAAGATCGTCTGGAGCTCCAAGGAAGACGTGCTGAAGAATACCGTGGTCGTCGTCGTGTCCCTCGTGGTCGTCGGCGCGATCGTGGGTCTGTTGGACCTCGGGTTCTCCCAGCTGCTTCTGCTGATCGGAAAGATTGGTGCCTGATTATGCTGCAAGACAACGCAACGCCCCATTGGTACGTCGTCCACACCTATTCCGGTTATGAAAACCGCGTGGCGGCGAACCTGGAAAAAATCGTGGAAAACCGCGGGATGGGTCATCTGATCTTCTCGGTGAAGATCCCAACCGAAACCGTGGTGGACCCCGAAGACGAGACCAAGCAGGAAGAACGCAAGCTCTTCCCGAGCTACGTTCTCGTGAAAATGATCATGAACGACGAAAGCTGGCACGTGGTGCGCAATACGCGCGGCGTGACGGGCTTCGTCGGCCCGGGATCCCAGCCCGTCGTCCTCACGGACGAGGAAGTGGCGAATCTCGGCGTGGAATCCGTGCTTGCCGCCCTGCCCTACGCGGTCGGCGATCACGTCGTGGTCAAGGACGGTCCGCTCAAAGGGCATCTGGCCGACGCCGTCGTGGAGGAGATCTCCCCCGACAACAAACGCGTCAAGGTGTCCGCTTCCCTGCACGGCCGCAGCACGAAGATCGAGCTGGACGCGGCGCTCATCGCGCCGGAGGAATGAATTTTACGCGATCCGCGTGAAAGAGCCGGTTTATCCGGCAAGTGGGAGGGAGCCATCCCGAAAACAACCACAATGGAGGTATCAAAATGGCAAAGAAAGTAATGGGGTATATCAAACTTCAGATCCCCGCGGGCAAAGCAATGCCCGGTCCGCCGGTCGGCCCTGCGCTCGGTCAATACGGCGTGTCCATCCCGAATTTCACCAAGGAATTCAATGAGCGCACCAAAAACGACATGGGCCTGTTGATCCCCGTGGTCATCACGGTCTATGCCGACAGAACCTTCTCGTTCATCACCAAAACTCCGCCTGCCGCCGTTCTGATCAAAAAGGCGCTCGGTCTGGAATCCGCCTCGGGCGAGCCGAACATGAAAAAGGTCGGCACCCTGTCCCGCGACGCGCTCAAAAAGATCGCCGAGCAGAAAATGCCCGATCTGAACGCCGCCAGCGTGGAAGCCGCCATGTCGATGGTCGCCGGTACCGCGCGTTCCATGGGCGTGTTGGTCGAAGGAGAACACCGTCACGAGCTGGACGCCGCCGCCATCAAGGCCAAACAGACCATGATCGCGGAAGAGGCCGCCGAGCGCGCCGCTGAAGAGGCCGCCGCCGAGTCCGGAAAGGAGAACGAGAATGAAGAAGGGTAAGAACTACAAAGCGAGTTTAGAGCTCCTGGAACGCGGCAACCTCTACGACGTTGCCGAAGCCATGGATCTGGTCTGCAAGACCGCGAAAGCGAAATTTGACGAAACCATCGAGCTGCACGTCCGTCTGGGCGTCGATTCCCGCCACGCCGACCAGCAGGTCCGCGGCGCGATCGTGCTTCCCCACGGCACCGGTAAGACCGTCCGCACGCTCGTGATCGCCAAAGGCGACGCCGCCAAGGCCGCCGAAGAAGCCGGAAGCGACTTCGTGGGCGCCGAGGATATGGTGCAGAAGATCCAGCAGGAAAACTGGTTCGACTACGACGTGGTCATCGCGAGCCCCGATATGATGGGTCTGATCGGCCGCCTCGGTAAGGTGCTCGGCCCCAAAGGTCTGATGCCGAACCCGAAAGCCGGTACCGTTACCCCCGACGTGGGCCGTGCGGTGCGCGAGGCCAAAGCCGGTAAGATCGAATACCGTCTGGACAAGAGCAACATCATCCATTGTCCGATCGGCAAAGCTTCTTTCGGCGCGGAAAAGATCGGGGAGAACTTCGACACCCTGATGGGCGCGATCATCAAAGCCAAACCCGCCAGCGCCAAAGGTCAGTATATCAAGAGCTGCGTGGTCTCCTCCACGATGGGTCCGGGCGTCAAGGTCAATCCCGCGAAACTCGCTTGACAAAAAACTCTTGACAAGCACATATCTTTGTGCTAAAATCCATTCGTTTCCAATCGAATACTGCCCAAGACAGCAGGTAAGCGATCCGCTTTGAAAATTCGCCTGCCGAGGTAGAACGAAACCGTTTACGGCTTTCTTTTGCTCGTCTGTCTTTTGGGGCAGGCGAGCAAATTTTTTCGGAGGCTTCTATGAGAACTGAAATGCCGATCGGCGTCCTGGTACGCTTTACCCCGGGCGTTGATCTTTTGGAAGAATTCACCCGCGTTAAGGAAATGAATCTGACCAGCTGCCAGCTTTCCGTCTGGGATCTGTCCGTTTACACGGACGCGTATGCGAAAAGCCTGAAAGCCGCCGTGAAAAAGACCGGCATCACCGTTTCCGGTCTGTGGGCGGGTTGGTCCGGTCCGAAGGAATGGAACTTCACCGCCGGTCCGGAAACCCTGGGCATCGTTCCCGTGGCGTATCGCGCCATGCGCTTAAAAGAGCTGGAAGACGCAAGTGATTTTGCCGAAAAAGCCGGCATCACCGACATTATCACCCACCTCGGCTTCTTGCCGGAAAACCCCAACGGCGGCGAATTCTATCCGATCGTTGCGGCGGTGAGAGATCTTGCCAACAAGTATAAGAAAAAGAACCAGCGCCTGCTTTTGGAAACCGGTCAGGAAACTCCGGTCACCATGCTGCGCCTGATTCAGGCGACGGGCTGCGACAATATCGGGATCAACCTCGATACCGCGAACCTGATCCTCTACGGCAAAGCCAATCCGGTGGACGCGCTGGACGTGTTCGGGCCCTACGTCTGGAACACGCATTGCAAAGACGGTCTCTTCCCCACCTGCGGAGACAAGCTCGGCGTGGAAGTGCCTCTCGGCAAGGGCAAGGCGAATATCAAAGAAGTGGTCAAAAAGCTCGCCAAGCTCGATTATCCGGGACCGCTCACCATCGAACGCGAGATCCGCGGTGAAGAACAGATCCGCGACATCGTCATGGCCCGCGACTTACTCTTAAGCATCATGGCGAAACTGAAAAAGTAAAAAAGAAAGTTCGCGCATATAGGAGGTGAAAACAGAATATGCCAAGCGCAAAGATTTTAGAGGCAAAAAAGCAAACCGTTCAGGAGCTTTGCGAAAAGGTCAAAAACGCTCAAGGCGGCGTTTTAGTCAATTACTATAAGACCAACGTGGCGGACGATACCGCCCTGCGGAAAAGCTTACGCGAAGCCGGCGTGGAATACGCCGTCATCAAGAATTCGATCCTGCGTCACACCTTTACCGAAGCGGGTATGGAAGACTTGAACCAGCACCTGGAAGGGATGACGGCTCTTGCCGTCAGCGCGGACGACGCGGTCGCCCCGGCAAGGATCCTTGCCAAATTCGGGGAAACGCATCCCGATTTCGCCATCAAAGGCGGCTTCGTGGAAGGCAAGATCGTGGACTCCGACAGCATTCTGCGTCTGTCCAAGCTGCCGACCAAGGACGTGATGATCGCGACCGTTCTGGGCGCTCTCAACGCCCCGATCACGGGTCTCGTCACCGTCTTGAACGGCAACATCCGCGGGCTCGCCTGCGCTCTTGCGGCGATCCGCGATCAGAAGGCTTAACGCCTGAACCACCCACAAACACCAACATTTTTGACAAACTATCTGGAGGATTATTACCATGGCATCTGAAAAAGTTACCAAACTGATCGACGAAATCAAAGAATTGACCGTTCTGGATCTTTCCGAGCTCGTGAGCGCTCTCGAAGAGGAATTCGGCGTGTCCGCCGCGGCCCCCGTTGCCGTCGCCGCCGCTCCTGCCGCCGCCGCTGCCGCTCCCGCGGAAGAAAAGACCGAATTTGACGTGGAGCTGACCGCCATCGGCGACAAGAAGCTCGACGTCATCAAAGCCGTCCGTGAGATCACCGGTCTCGGCCTGAAGGAAGCGAAGGACCTCGTTGAGGCCGCTCCGAAGGTCATCAAGGAAGCCGCTTCCAAGAGCGACGCCGAAGAGATCAAGAAGACTCTCACTGAAGCCGGCGCCACCATCACCTTGAAATAAGTAAGATGGTCTATCGCGTTTCTGACGGGCGCGGAAAACGCGCCCGTCAGAAAGCGCAGGTTTGATTACGGGCCCTTAGCTCAGTTGGTCAGAGCGGCCGGCTCATAACCGGTTGGTCCCGGGTTCGAGTCCCTGAGGGCCCACCAAATTTCATACAGGGGTATAGCTCAGCTGGTAGAGCAGCGGTCTCCAAAACCGCGTGCCGAGGGTTCAAATCCTTCTGCCCCTGCCA
>CADBPF010000045.1 GCA_902796545.1 uncultured Ruminococcus sp.
GAAAACAGACGCCGTTTTTACCGCACGGTACGCAGTACGGTTTCCGTTCTGATCGTCGTTGCGGCGATCGCCGTTTTGGCGGCAAGCTTCCTGTTCCCCGTGCTGCGCATCTACGGCACCTCGATGGCGCCGACCTTATCGGAAGGAGATCTGATCCTCTGCGTGCGCACCGAACGGGCAGAGCCGGGCGATCTGATCGCGTTCTATTACGGCAACAAGGTCTTGGTCAAGCGCTGCATCGCCACGGAGGGCGATTACGTGGAGATCGACGGCGACGGAAACGTTTCGGTCAACGGAACGCTCTTGGACGAGCCGTATCTTACGAAAAAAGCCCTCGGAGACTGCGATCTGGAAATGCCTTATCAAGTCCCGAGCGGACGGTATTTCGTTTTGGGTGATCGGCGGGAAAGCTCGGCCGATTCCCGAAATTCCATGATCGGCTGCATTTCCTCGGAACAGTTGATCGGCAAGATCCGTTTCCGGATCTGGCCCTTATCGGAATTCGGAACAGTTGAGAAAACAATCAGGAGCGTATGAAATGAAAAAGTGCCTATCGGAGAAAATCAGGCACGCTTTTCCCAGGCAAAAGAGAAGGGCGTTTTCCAAAAAAGGGATCGTGTGGATCCTTGCTTTATCGGTGCTTCTCTTGACGCTGTACGGGATGACGCTTCCCGCCGTCACGATGGAAAACGAAGAAGACCCGACGCCGGAACCGACGCGTTCCGGGACCGTATATTCCAGCGATCTTGCCGATTTTTTGACGGGGGTGGAGATCCGCGACGGCAGCGGCAACTTGATCCCGCCGGACGGGACGGTCTATCTCGGGGAGAACTACGCGGTTTCCCTTGCGTTTTCCGAAAGCAACGTAAGCGGGCAGGAAAAACAGTTCGTATATGATGAAAACGGATATCTGACTTATCAGATCCCCGCTTTTTTTGATTGCGCGCCGGTCAACGGCGGCACGCTGCTGGACGCGTCGGGCAATATCGTCGGCAGTTACGATATCGACACAAGCGGTTTTCTCCGGGTGCGCTTTATCGAGGGATATATCGATTCCTCGAAAGCCTCCGTGACCATAACCCTAAACTCCACCGTGACCAATACCGCGGGTTCCGGGCACCACAGCATCGACTTCGGCGGATATACCGTGGAGGTAAACGTTTCCGGCGCCGGGCAATTAGACGTTCAGAAGACCGCCGGCAATTACGACGCGCGCACGCACTCGATCGAATACGAGGTCCGGGTGACCGCGCGAAACGGCGTGGTTTCCGGAATCGTGTACACCGACACGCCCACCTCGCCCGGTCTGACGGTGGATCCCTCCTCGATCGTTTACACCAGCCTGGACGGCTCGCAGACCTATTCCTCTCCGCCCACGCAGCTGAACCCGAGAGAAGGCTTTTTGGTCCGCTACCGCGCTTTTTTGGATCCGAGTCTGTATCAGGGGATCAACCATATCAGCTATCGCGCGAAAAACACGGCGACCGTGACCGGCATAAACGAGGACGGCCCGATTTCGGCGCAGGACTCCGCGGACAAAAAGATCAGCACCTATTTCTTGCAGAAAAAAGGAACCGACGACAGTCTGAACAGCCGGATCCATTGGACCGTGACGGTCGGCGACGGCGCAACGCTCGTGGACGGATTGACGATCACCGATCTGCCGGGCGCGGGCTTGAGTCCGGACCTGACGGAAGGGATCATGGTAACGCCGTACACCTATTCCTCCGAGGGCGTTCTCACGGCGGGCACGCCGTTTCGGATCCCGTTCGGCGCGGATCCCTCGCAGATCGTACTGCCGACGGGAATGAACGCTTATGGCTGCGTCTTAACGTATTTTACGAATTACACATTGGCGCCCGGCGTTCTTTCGCAGGATTTCACCAACACCGTGCAAACCACCGATCCGCTGCACGGCACCGTGACCGTTTCCGCGACCGCCACGGGACACGCCGTGGGCGCGCCGCCGGATATTCTGAAAACGGTCGCGAAAACCGACGGCGGCGAGGCGCTCCATTATACGGTCGAGATCAACGTGCCCGCGTTTTACGCAGGCGCCGGAAACTTTTATCTTACAGACTCCTGCACCAAGATCACCTTCGCCGAAACGGAATACTTTTTCGGCGCCGCGATCGACTCGATCCAGGTCAGCACGACCGACGCGCTCGGCACGGTCCGGACCTATCTTCCCTATCAGAGCGGAAGCGCGGACTACACCTATCTTTTCGTTCCCGCAAACAACGATCCGCGGGTCTTTTATCTCGGGTTCAACACCGCCGTTGCCGATACGCGTTTTTCCAACTGGATCGAAACAAGCGACACCCTTTTGAAGATCGAATACGATCTTCCGCTCGACGCGCCGGTTTACGAGCGCCCGAGCAGTTCGACCTACGTCCTCTCGGAAAAGACCCTGCGGGATCTCGTTGAGGAAAGCCTGTCGATCAAAAACCGCGCCCGCCTCTATTACAGCGAGACCGGGCTGTACGTGCAGTCGGACGCCGCCTACACCGAGCCGATGAGCGAGCCCTTTCTCAAAAAAGGAAGAGTCACGCCCGGCGGTCTGATCGAATACGAAGTGATCTTTTGCAACCGCGACGCGACAAACGCGACGCTCTTACAAAGAAAAATGAAGGAACTGATCTTCCACGACGAGCTTTTGACAGACGGGATGAGTTACGTGGACGGCTCCCTTTATTGCGATATTTACAACGCCGATCTTTCCCGGATCCGCAGCGTTTACCGATACGATCTTCCCATCAGCGCAAACACCGAGCTGCACGCCTCCGCGGCAGATTTCAAATGGTATGACGGCGACAACTCTTCCTATACCACGCTGTATGAATACGCGCAGCACAGTCTGATCGGCGGCAGTTCTTCCAGCACCTCCCGCCTGCGGTTCCGCTATCAGGTGCAGATCGACCCCGATTCTTCCGTGTTCCAGACCCCGGATCCGACGGTTCCGATGCAAAACCGGGCGCGTCTGACCGGGATTTTGCCGGACGACTCCCCGTTTGACACCGGATACACCGACTGCACGGTGCCGTACAGCCTGCAGATGATCCAGAAAGACGTTCTGCACACGGACGGCAGCAAGCGGGCGGACTTCATCATCACGCTCAATCCCGCGGGGCTCGATCTGGTCGATGAGGTGTCGCAGATGACCGTGTTGGACCGGATGACCCCCAATCTGCGCCCCGTGTTCAATACGATCCGCGTCTTTCAGCGGGTCGCCGGCGTGTGGGAAGAACTGAACGCGCAATACACCTACGACGCGACGGAAAACGTATTGTCCTTCCTGTTGCCGGACGACGTGCCTTTGCGCATCACCTATACCACGATCATCACGGAAACCGGGGATAACATCAACATCGGAAACGAGGTCGAGCTGGAGGGCTTTGCGCAATACAGCGCCGCGGTTGACGCCCAGTTCACGGTCAACGACACCGGCGGCGCCGCCAGCTCCGAAAACTTCCGCTTCACCCTGCTCAAGCAATCCGCGCTCGATCACCGTCCACTGCCCGGCGCGGTATTCGCCCTCTACGGTCCGATCCACGCCGAGCGTCAGGGAACGCCTCCCGCCGGCACGCCGGCAAGCGTGACGGTCCAGGGAGAGACGCTGTACTATTACGCCTCGTTTACGACCGGCGCCGACGGCACCTCGGAGATCGAAACCAACGAAAACGGCTTGGCGCTCTTTTCGATCCAGGGGCTGTACGCGCTTTCGGAGATCTCGGCGCCGGAAGGGTATCACAAATCGGACGAATTGATCGTCTTTTACGCCGAAGAGGCGCCCGCAAGCGCCCTGCCCGGGATCGCCGTACTGCAATCCGAAGCGCCCGTCGTTGCCGTAAACGAACCGGTCACGTTTTTATTGCCCGCGACCGGCGGGATCGGGGTCGGAGGCTATTACGCCCTCGTCCTCTTCTCCGGAGGCGCGGCAGTCTCTGCGATCGCCGTCGCTCATTCCATCCGAAAAAAACGCCGAAACGCGCGTTTTTGATAGTCAAAATCCACCACATAAAAACAGAAAGGAATCAAAAATGAAAACGTGGAAAAAACTGCTGACCATCCTTTGCCTCGCTGCCTTGGTATTTGCCGTGCCTTTGAGCGGCGCGGTAAACGCCGCCGCGACCTACACGCTCACGCTGAGCAACACCGGCGCGACCCCGCACACCTTTGAGATCTATCAAATCTTTTGCGGCGATCTCTCCGTGAACGCGGGCGGACAAAAAGTGCTCTCCAATATCGTTTGGGGAAGCGGCGTGACCGCCGGCGGGCAGACGGCGCTCGGAAACGCCGCCGACAAAGCGGAAACCGTTTTAACGGAATCGGACGCCGTTGACTTTGCCGACGAATTGATTTCCAACTCCTACCTGACGGGCGCTTTGACCCGGACGATCTCCGCCGGAGGCTCCGACACCGTGACCGGTCTTGCTCCCGGCTACTATCTGATCAAGGACCAGGACGCTACCCAGGCCGTGCCGGGCGGCGCCTATACCGCGTATCTGCTCGAGGTGGTGGGCGACGTGACCGCCACCACCAAACTGGACGCCCCCACTGTGGAAAAGAAAGTCCAGGATATCAACGACACCCTGGACGGAAACATTGCCGACAACCCCTGGCAGGACTCCGCCGACCACGATATCGGCGATACGATCCCCTACCAGATCGTCGGCACGCTCCCCTCGAATTTTGCGGATTATGCTTCGTATTACTACGCCTTCACCGATACGATGAGCTCCGGTCTGACCTATCAGGCGGACGCCCGGATCTTCGTGGATAACGGCGGCACGGAAACGGAGATCACCTCGCAGGCGACCGTTTCGCCCTCCGCCTCCGCCGCGGGCGCGACCTTGAGCATCGTATTTTCCGATCTGAAAGCCCTGACCGGCGTGAGCGTGGATCAGAACAGCCGCATCGTGGTCCGCTATACGGCGATCCTCAACGATAACGCCGTGATCGGCGGCGCGGGCAACCCCAATACCGTGATTCTGACCTACTCGAACGACCCCAACCCCGGCGGAAGCGGGATCACGACCACGCCTCCGGACAAAACCGTCGTTTTCACCTATCAATTCGTGATCAACAAGGTGGACGAGAACGGGCTTCCTTTGGAAAACGCGGGCTTCACGCTCTATAAAAAGGACAGTCTCGGCGCGTGGCAGCTCGTGAAAACGATCGCGCCCGGAACGGCGACGACCTTTACGTTTTCGGGTCTGGACGACGGCGATTACAAATTGGTGGAATCCGCCGTACCGGAAGGATATAACCGGCTCGACGATCTGGAATTCAGCATCACCGCCGTGCACGACGCCCTCTCCGCCGACCCTGATCTGATCTCCTTGAACGGCGCCGCCGCAGACGGCACCGTGATCACGCTTTCCGGCACGCAGCAGGCAAGCGTTTCCCCCACCACCGGCACGATCGGCACGACGATCATGAACAAAGCGGGCTCCGTCCTGCCCAGCACCGGCGGGATCGGCACGACGATCTTTTACGCCGTGGGCGGCACGCTGTTGGTCGCCGCCGTGGTCCTGCTCCTGGCGAAAAAACGGATGAAATCGAAAGACTGAACCAAACCGAATGAAAAAGCGTTTGACCGGATGGATCCTCTTTCTCTGCCTGATCACCGGCGCGGGGCTGGTCCTATACCCCACCGTGAGCGATTTTTGGAACTCGCGCCATCAATCCCAAGCGATCGCCGATTACGCGCAAGCCCTGGAAGAGCTGGATCAAAACCGGTATCGGGACTTACTCAACGAGGCGCAGGCCTATAACGAGAGAATCAGCCGCGAAGGCCCGGACTTTTTCCTGGACGAGGAAGAAGAAGCCGCCTACGAGGAACTGCTCAACGTGGACGGCTCCGGGCTTCTCGGCTACCTCGAGATCGACCGGATCTGCGGCAGTCTTCCCATTTATCACGGCACCTCCGAGGGCGTCCTGCAGGTGGGCGTCGGACATCTGGCGGGGACCTCCCTGCCCCTTCTTGCGGGCGAAAACGGCACGCATTGCGTGCTGTCCGGCCACCGGGGTCTGCCTTCCGCAAAGCTCCTTTCCGATCTCGACCGCCTAACGGAGGGCGATACCTTTGCCATCCGGACGATGGACGGGGTCCTGACCTATGAGGTGGACCGGATCCGGATCGTGCTGCCGTCCGACGTCAGCGAATTGAACGTCGAGCCGGGAAACGATCTCTGCACGCTTGTGACCTGTACGCCTTACGGCGTCAACACGCACCGCCTGTTGGTGCGCGGACACCGGATCGAAACCAAGGACGCCTCGGCGATCCGGGTGATTTCGGAGGCCGGCGTGACGGATCGGACTCTGTCCGCGATCCTGTTTGCGATCCCGCCGCTGATCGTGCTTTTGATCTGGTTTTTGCTCGACACGGCGCGGCAGACAAGAATCAACAAGATCCGGAAAAAACTGGACCTGGATCGATACCCCTCCCGGGAGGAAGGTGAAAGCAATTGAAACTCTTGATCAAACAAACTCTCAAAAAGACCTCGATCTTCCTTATGATCCTTACGGCGATCTGTTTGCTTTGCACGGGCGCCGTCGCCGTGGATCCGCCCTTGCCGGACGACGGGATCCCCTGCACCTTGACCGTGAGCGTCAAAAACGCGAACGACGGATGCGTTTCGATCTGGCGCGTGGCAAGCGAAGCCGACGGTTCCTGGCAGTACGCGGATGCGTACGCAAGCTGCGCGCTTGCGCTCTCGCAGGACGAAAACGAATTATCCGAAGCGCTGTATCGCTTTACTCTGGAAAACGGGATCTTCGGAAGCGAAGCGGTGATCACGGCAGAGGCGGCGGAGTTTTCCGGCTTGCAGGCGGGGCTGTATCTCGTCGCGCAAACGAGATCCTCCTCCGGCTGTGAAGATTTTATGCCGTTTCTGATCGGATTGCCGTATGCTTCGCCGTCTGCGGCGGGAGCTTTGCATTCCGCGACGGCGGCGCCGAAAAATGAGCCCGACGTCCCGGGCAGCGATCTGCAAAACACGCCCCCGCCTTCGTTTTTACCGCAAACCGGGCAGCTCTGGTGGCCGGTCTGCGCGCTGTTCGGCTGCGCCATGGCGGCGTTTCTCTGCGCGTGGATCGTGCATCGGAGAACGCGGCGATGAAACGCTTTGCCGGAAAACGGATCGCGCGGGCGCTTATGATCTTCGGGATCCTTTGTCTGGTGCTCGCCGTCGTTTGGATCGCGGAAAATCTCCGGGAATCCGAAAACGCGGGCGCAGCGGCAAAAAGCGTACTGGAAAAACTGCAGGCGGCGGTGACGCAAAACGCCGCGCTCGGACCCGATCCGAAAGGCGGCGCAGCTGTCGTAAAAATCGACGGCGAGCGCTATCTCGGCATTCTGTCCCTGCCCTCTCTGGATCTGGAACTGCCCGTGGCGCAGGATTATTCCGAGGCACGGATGAAAACGACGCCGTGCCGGTATGCCGGCTCGCCGGAAACGGGCATGACGATCGCGGGGCATAATTACGCGTCGCATTTCGGAGCCTTGGGCGCGCTCAAACCGGGAGAAACGGTCTATTTCGTCTTCGCTTCCGGCAAGCGATCCTCTTATACCGTCGATCACGTGGAGATCCTCGGCGCGGACCGGGTGGAAGAGATGACCGAAAGCGCCTGGGCGCTGACCCTCTTTACCTGCACCTTATCCGGCAAAGAGCGCGTGACCGTGCGCTGTTTCAAAAATTTCGCGCCGCAGGCAGCCCTCCCGGGTCCATGATCCCGGCGGTATCGGAACGAATCGTTTGAGTTGAAATTCGCTTTTCTGAAATCAAAACCGGCAGACCGCAGAGTCTGCCGGCTTTTTGTTTGGAAACGGACGCGCGAATTTTTCCCTTCACGCCCGTGCGCGCACCCTTGAAAGAATCCTAAAAGAATGATATACTGATCGTGCAATCAAATCTATCTTCGGGAGGATCCTGTGGACAAGAAAATGAGACTGGTCACGCGCAGCGATTTCGACGGGCTTGCCTGTGCGATGATGCTCCGTGAGCTCGATCTGATCGACGACATCAAGTTCGTGCATCCCAAAGACGTGCAGGACGGCAAGGTGGAGTTGTCGGACAACGATATCACGACCAACCTGCCCTTCGATCACAGAGTGGCGATCGCCTTTGACCATCACGAATCGGAGATCGACCGCCTGAAAGCGCAAGAGACCGGCACGAAGCTCGTGATCGATCCCTCCGCCCGCAGCGCGGCGCGCGTCGTTTACGATTACTACGGCGGGAAACGGGCGTTTCCCTCTTTGAGCGACGAGCTGATGGCGGCGGTCGATAAGGGCGACAGCGCCGATTTCACGCTGGACGAAGTGCTGCATCCGGAAGGCTGGGTGCTTTTGCATTTCATCATGGATCCGCGCACCGGGCTCGGCAGGTTCCGCAATTTCCGGATCTCGAACTACGATCTGATGATGGAGCTCATCGGCTACTGCATGAATCACGATATCGACGAGATCCTCAAACTCCCGGACGTTGCCGAGCGCGTGCAGCTGTACCGCGAGCAGGCGGAGCTCTTCGAGGCGCAGCTGAAACGCATCGCGAGAGTCGAGGGCAAGGTCGTGGTGCTCGATTTGAGAAACGAAGAGGTCATCCACGCCGGCAACCGCTTTCTGATCTATGCGCTGTATCCGGACGCGCAGATCTCGGTGCACGTCGCCTGGGGCTTCCAGAAGCAGAACACCGCGGTGATGATCGGCAAATCGATCTTCAATAAAGCGTCAAACGCGGACATCGGCGAGCTTTGCCTCTCCTACGGCGGCGGCGGACACAAAAACGCCGGCACCTGTCAGCTTCCAAACGATCAGGTGGACGAAAAACTACCCGATATCCTCGCCGCGCTGAACGCATAACGCGATCCAAATCAAAAAAGGCAGACCATTCGGTCTGCCTTTTTTGATTTGGTGCCCCGGATGAAAACAAGGTTGAACCTTCGAATTCTTCCAAAGTGACACATTCCTCTACGAAATTAAATCAACAGTAAACAAATGAGAAAAGATTTATCAGTTTTAAATTGTAACTTGGCCGTAACTTTGACCTGCTATAATGGCTGTGTAAACTGAAAGGAGCATTGCGTCATGGAAATTTTAAGAGTAGAAAATCTGACAAAGATATACGGCAAGGGTGCGGCACAGGTCGTAGCGCTCGATCATGTTTCATTTTCGGTTGAGAAGGGTGAATTTGTCGCTGTTGTCGGTGAATCCGGCAGCGGCAAATCCACGCTGCTCCATTTGATCGGCGGCGTGGACAGACCGACGGACGGGAAGGTGTTCATCGACGATAAGGACATTTTTAGCTTTGATGATGATAAACTCGCCATCTTTCGCCGCAGGCAGGTCGGGCTGATCTATCAATTTTACAATCTGATCCCCATATTGAACGTTGAAGAAAATATCGTGCTGCCGCTGTCTCTCGATAACAGAAAAGTTGATAAAGAAACGTTGGATTATCTCCTGAAAATGCTCGGGCTTGATAACCGCAGGACTCATCTTCCAAACGAGCTTTCCGGCGGGCAGCAGCAGAAAACGAGCATCGGCAGGGCCCTGATCACAAACCCCACGTTGATCCTCGCCGACGAGCCTACCGGCAACCTGGACTCCAAGTCGAGCGATGAGATCGTTGCGCTTCTCAAGAAATCGAATAAAGAACTCAAACA
>CADBPF010000046.1 GCA_902796545.1 uncultured Ruminococcus sp.
AGCACGTTTTCGTTGGAATAGCCCGCGTCAAACGTGAGATATACGCATTTTTCGTCCGGTCCCTGATAGATCACGCGATCTCCGGGATCGGGCACGCCGTCCGGCGGCATGACGGGTCTTGCGTGATCCGCCGGTTTGAAAAACCAGTTGCGGCTCTCCGCAAAAACGCCGGTCGCAAAGATCAAAACGGCGCAAAGCAAACAAAGCGTTTTTTTGATCATGGTATCGTTTACGACTTGTCCGCGATTAGTATGCGCAAAACGACGCTTTGCGCACTTCCAAAAAACACAAAACCGCGCCGATCGCGTGCGGCGCGGTTTTGGTAAATTTTGTAATTCCGATCTTATCGGAACACGATCGCAAGAAGGACGTGCAGCGCGATCGGCGGCAGGATCGAATCGTATTTTTTACGGCAAACGCCGCAGACGAGCGCGAGGATGAACGCAAGGATCACGCGGGCAAACAGCAAAAGCGAAAACGCGACAAACGAGTGATCCTCCTGCAGCACGATCCCGCTTTTGGCGAGATTCGACAACAGTTCGCTCCAATATTGGAATTGAAACAGGGCGGAAAACAACGCAAGGAGGATGATCGCGGCGTTTTCGTTCCAGCCGCCATCGGTCAGGCGCTTGTAAAGCCCGCCGCGAAAGAGCGTTTCTTCAAACAGGGGAAGGGCGATCACGGCGTTCAGGGTGAGATACAGATTCCGGTGATCCGTGCCGAAAACGGCAAAACAGATCCCGAAACCGATCGCCGCGGGCACGATCAGCAAAAGCGCGCAGGCGGAAGGATTCGATAACCATGAAACGCGATCGTTTTTCAAAGGAAACGTTTCCAGATAGCGCTCTGCGCGATACGGGCGGCCGATATAGAGGGCGATGAAAGCGACGGTCGCGATCAGGCAGCCGAAAAACGCCTGCGCTTCCTCGTCTGTGCCGATCGCGAAACCGACCCAACGGAAGAAGAGCAGCCGGCAGATCGCCATGGCGATCGTCGTGGCGACGCAGAAAAAGAGACTGATCGGTTTTTTCGAAGCGGTTTGCATAAAGCCCCCGGTGCGGTTGCGTTTGCTTCATTAAAGCATATAAGGCCCCGTTTCGTCAAGAGCTTTACAGCCGGAACAGCCAAAGCGAAAGCGCCATCGTCGCCATACCGCCGATCGTGCCGGCAAGCGCGGCGAAGCGGCTTTTCAAAAGCGCGTCCGGCAAAAGCTCGAACGCGGATAAGAAGACCATCATTCCGCTGACCGCCGCAAACAGGACGCCGAAGATCGTGTCCCCGAAACCCGGCAGCAGCACGAAAGCGCCGAACGCCGCGCCCAAAGGCTCGGCCAGCCCCGAGGCAAAGGAGAGAAAAAAGGCTTTTTTGCGGCTGTCCCCCACGCGCAAAAGCGGCACGGCGACCGCGATCCCTTCCGGGATATTGTGCAGCGCGATGGCGAGCACCATGGGATAGGCGATCTGCGGGCTGGAAAGCGCGCTCGTGAAGGTGGCGAGCCCCTCCGGGAAGTTGTGCAGGGCAAGGGAGACGCCGATCAGGATCGCGCTGCGCTTTTCCGCGGTCGATTCCGGCAAAATCGCCTGCAGCAGCCACAAAAAGATAAGCCCGCCGAAAAACGCGATCAGCGCGTACAGATACGCTTCCGCCTCCGGGTGCGTTTGCGAGAGCGCGGCGACTCCTTTTTGGAAGATCTCCGTCAGCGCTCCGAACAGCATCACGCCGGACGCGAAAGCGAGCAGGAACGATAAAAGTTTTTCGTGTTCTTTTTTGATGAATAAGGCAAGAAAACTGCCGATCCCCGTGGCAAGCCCCGCAAGACTCGCAAGGAAAAAGGCAAACAAAGAGTCGTTCATTTTGCAAATCCTCCCGTTTGTAGATAGCCTATGCGGGCAAATCCAAAGCGTGAAAAAGGCTGTGGGAGCGCGGACTTTACAGCGTGCGGCGGTGCTGTTTTTCCAAAATTTGCCGGAAAATGAGTATTGACAAGCGCGCGTTTTTGCGGTACAATGTGCTGTACCATAGGATACGAGCCTGGAGAAGTATGCGCAAAATACCGGGCGTATCGGAAAATTACGGTTTTTGCACCTTGTGTGAAACATAAACCACCCACCGAATTATATTGAAAGGAATGGAACTGACTATGAAAAAGAAAGTTCTGGCTTTCCTGTTGTCCGTTTTGATGGTCATGGGAAGCACCGCGGCAATCGTTGCCACGACCGTCAGCGCCGTCGATCCGGTCCAGAGCAACATCGTGTTCTCCGCGGATAAGATCGACCTTACCGGCGAAGAAACCAGCGTCACCGTCGGTGTCTGGATCACCGGCGTGACCGACGACGACGATCTCGGAAGCGTGGATCTGAGAGTTGCGTACGACACGAGCAAGCTCGATCCGACCGACTGCTACTGCTTTACCGGATCCGGGAAAAAGAAAGTCTCCTACGGCGGCGACTATTTCGGCGGCTTCCAGGCCTCCAACCCCGATCAGACTCCCTCGACCAACCCCTGGACGATCCTTGCCTGGGACGTGAGCACGGAAAACCAGCTTTGGGATTCCGTCTGGGAGATCAACGATCAGCAATTTGCGTTCATCGACTTTGATATCATCGGCGAGTGGACCGGCGAACTGGCGCTGACCGTTTCCGGTACGGCGCTGCGCCGCAGCGACAGCGCGCCCCTGATTATCAGTTTTGAGAACGGCTATCTTAAAAACGGCGAATCCGCGCACGTGCACTCCGGCGGCACCGCGACCTGCGTGAGCCCCGCGATTTGCGAAAGCTGCGGCGAATCCTACGGTGACGTGGATGCGAACAACCACGTCA
>CADBPF010000047.1 GCA_902796545.1 uncultured Ruminococcus sp.
TGAGATCGTTGATCTGGATATTGACCTGGATCATCACGATAAACAGGAAAACCAAGATCGCCAAAAAGGCAAGCTTGGCAAAGAAACTCAGTTTTCCTTTCATAGCACGTCCTTTCGCGGTCAGAAACCGCGCTTGACTGAACGGATCAGTCGTTTTCTGATTCTTTGATCCTTGCGGATCACGCGTTTTTTCAAACGGGCATCCCTAAAATCGCGGACGCGGGTAAGAAGCGGGGAAACAAGCCGCGTTCTGATCGCAGAGGCAAACCGACGGATCTGAAAAACCAGTTTCGGCGTGATTCTTTGGATCAGGCGGCCAATCGAAAAGCGAAACAGAATCGCTCCGCCGAAAGTGCCGACGACGCCGAACCAGCGGATCTCGCCGTAGGAGAGCGCGTAGGTCACGAAAATGAAACCGACGGCGGCGGGGATGCAAAAGAAAAAGTCAAATAGCGATATCAGCCAGTTCGGATGCTTGAAGAACGCGCGGAACAGCTTGATCGGCTCATAGCAGAAGGCGATCAGGGCGCCGAGCAGGATGCAGACGAGAAAATACAGGCATTGCTCGGAGATCTCGATGCGCATTTAAGAAAACAGGCGGGAGAATAGCCCCGGTTTTTTCATCGGCTCTTCTTCTTTGAAAAAGGAGTCGATCCTGCCGGTGATGAGAGCTTGTCCCGTTTCTCTGGAAAAGGCTTCGATCTGCAAGCCCGCTCCGCCGACCAAAAAGACGCATTCGGTCAGTTTGAGTTCCACGTGCGCGTCGTCAAAGGCGAGGACCTCCGTTACGCCGGACAGTTCCAGGCGCTCAAACCCCGTCAGACGCAAAGAAACGTTTGCGTGTTCCATTCGCTTCCTCCGAATCGTTGAATTCAGGTAAGCCTATGAAACCGCAGACGGTTTTATGTTCAGATCACGCGAAACAGGGTCTGCGCGTCTTCCTTTTTCGTCGTTTCCCGGATATCGGTGATCTCAACGGTCAAAGGAGAAGCGCCGAGTCGCAGCTCGATCCTGTCGCCGACTTTGACCTGTGCGCCCGGCTTGACCGGACGGCCGTTCAGATAGACGCGAGAAGACAAGCAAGCCTCGCTTGCCAATTCACGCCGTTTGATCAAACGGGAAACCTTTAAATATTTGTCGATACGCATAAACGAAAATGAAAACAATGCCGGCGGGGGACCGCCGGCATTATTCTCCAAGGAAACTTATTTATTGAGAGTTCTCTTCAAAGCTTTGCTGGGAACGAAGCCCGCGCAGTCATAAGCGGCGATCTTGATCTGGGCGCCGGTCTGCGGGTTGCGGCCGGTACGGGCGGCACGATGACGGACCTTGAAGCTACCGAAACCGGAAACCTGAACAGCGTCTTTCTTTTTGAGGGCGCCGGTGATGGTGTCGAACACCGCGGTCACGGCTGCTTCAGCGTCTTTTTTCTTGATACCGGCTTTTTCTGCAACGGCTTCAATCAGTTGAGATTTGTTCATAGTATTCTCCTTGTCTTTCGTGTTGTAATCCGGTCATACGACCTATTTGGATTATAGCACCGCAATAGGAAAAAAGCAAGTCCGGAACTGCACTTTTGTCACTTTCACAAAAAAATCGCTCAATTTTTGTAGAAAAATCACAATATTTTGTGGTTATTTTGCAGTTTTTGCCCGTTCTAAATACAATTTATTGTACTTTTCCAGAGCTTCCTCCGCGTCGATCCCCGCCGTTTTTGCCCGCAGCGCGACAGAAAACAATTCGCGTCCGATCGCGGTTTTGTCGTCCATGGCGTCGGGCATGAGGCTTTCCGGGTCGATCGATTGTTTTTGGGTGCGGCTTACAAACTTCTGCGCGCGCATCAAAGCGGGAAGCGCGCCCGCCACGCCCGCCAACGTGTCGCTTAGGGTGCTCATGCCCTTGGTTTGGTTTTTGATGCTCTCCCAGTTGGTAAGCACGGTGTCGGAGTCCTTTGCTTCTATCTCGCCGAACACGTGCGGATGGCGCACGACCAGCTTCGTGCAAAGCTCGTTTAATACGTCGGTGATCGTAAACTCGCCGTTTTCCTCCGCGATCACCGCGTGGAAGACCACCTGCATCAATACGTCGCCGAGTTCCTCACGCAAGGCGGCAGGATCGTTTTGATCGATCGCGTCGCAGGCTTCGTAGGTTTCCTCCAAAAAGTTCTGACGGATCGATCGGTGCGTCTGCTCCCGATCCCAGGGACAGCCGCCCGGGCGGCGCAAAAGGCGCATGAGTTCCAAAAAATCGTCGAAAGAATATTCGGCCTTGTTGATAAAGTATGCTTTTTCTTTCATGTTCTTATCCTTTTTGTAAGATCTGGGTCAACTCAAACGCACTCCTGACGCCGATCAGCTCCACGCCTTTGGGCGGATTTTTCAATAGCTTGATATTTCGCTGCGGCAAAACGATTCTCGTAAACCCGAGCCGCGCGCCCTCTCTGACGCGCGCGTCACAGGCTCCTACCGTGCGGCATTCGCCGGAAAGCCCGATCTCGCCCAAAAAGAGGGTATCGCCGGCAAGCGGGATGGCTTTTACGCCGGAATAGAGCGCCGCGACGATCCCGAGATCCGTGGCGGTCTCGTCAAAGCGCAGACCCCCGATCACGTTGAGATACACGTCTTTATCGAACATCGGAATGCCGAGCCGCTGCTCCATGACGGCAAGCAGAAGATGCATCCGATTATAATCGACTCCGTTTGCCAGTCGTTTCGGGGACGGGAAGGGTGATTTTGCCACGAGCGCCTGGATCTCCGCCAGGATCGGGCGCGTGCCTTCCATCAGGCAAACGCTGGCGCTCCCGGGAACGTCCTTCGGGGTATCCTCCAGTAAACGGCGGCTGGGGTCGGGGATCTCGCACAGTCCCTCGTCCGTCATCTCAAAAAGTCCGATCTCGCTCGTGGCGCCGTAACGGTTTTTGATCGTGCGGATAAAGCGGCAGGACTGCGTTCTGTCGCCTTCAAAATACAAAACCACGTCCACCATGTGTTCCAAAAGCTTCGGACCGGCGATCACGCCGTCCTTATTGACGTGCCCGACCATAATCGTGGCGCAGGCGAGCTGTTTGGTCAGATTGATCAGCGCACCCGCCGCCTGCTTGACCTGCGAGGCGCTGCCGGGCGAGGAGGAGATCGACGCGTCGCAGACGGTCTGGATCGAGTCGATCAGAATAAGCTGATAGCCGTTTTTCGCTTCCTCCAGGATCGCTTCGAGATCGGTCTCGCAGAAAAGATACAATTGATCGTCGGCGACCGACAGGCGCTTTGCGCGCTGTGCGATCTGCCGCGCGCTTTCCTCGCCGGAAACGTATAAGATTTTCAGATCCGGCAGGGCGCGGCAAAGCTGCAGCAAAAGGGTGGACTTACCGATCCCCGGCTCGCCGGAGAGCAGCGAAACGCTCCCCGCGACGATGCCGCCGCCCAACGCGCGATCAAACTCCGCGATCCCGGTGGGTCGGCGGAAAACGCCCTCATCGCTTTGCTCAACTTCGTTCAAGCGCAGGCTTTTGGCGCGCGGCGCAAGCGGTTTTGCGGAAATGCTGACCGCTTTTTGGATCGCGCGGGTCTCCTCGGTCAGCGTGTTCCAACTGCCGCATTCCCGGCATTTGCCGCTCCAGTTCGGAAATTCCGCTCCGCATTCGGAGCAGACGAATCGGGTTTGCACTCCTTTTGGCATATTGCACTTCCTTCTTCGTTTATGTCAGGGTTGGTACAGATAAGCGGCGATCGAGGACGCAAGCACAAAGGCGAATTTGTTTTGGTAATCCTCGTCGCACAACGATTCCAGTTCGTCCGGGGTCGAGAGAAAGCCGCATTCGATCAGCGCGCTCGGCATGGACAAGCGATTGAGCAGGTAGATTTGCGAGGTGGATTTGATCGTGCGGGAATTCTCTTGCTGCAGGCAGGATGCGATCGAATGCTGCAAAAACGAGGCAAAAACCTCGTTTTGCGGATTTTGCTCGGTGAAAAAGACCTGCGCGCCGCGGCACTCCGCCGCGGGATAGGAATTCATGTGGACGGATAAAAAGAGATCCGCCTTCGCGGCGTTTGCGATCCGCTCGCGGGCGAGCATCTCGCTTTGCTTGACGGACAGCTCCGGTTTGTCACCCGCCTGCGGCAATTCGTCGCTATCGCGCGTCTGAATGACCTCGATCCGGAACAGCGAGAGAAACTGCGCGGTTTTCGTTGCGATCTGCAAATTCAAGTCTTTTTCCAAGACCCCGGTCGCGCTTTGCGCGCCGGAATCGATCCCGCCGTGTCCCGCGTCCAGTACGACGCGCTTGATTTCCGTTTGCGATACCGCCGTACTTTCCGCCTGCGCCGGCATAGTCGCGGGCTTTTTTCGATCAAGCGGGGCAAGCGCGTCGGAACAGAGAAGTAATAAGAAAATCGCCGCGAGCAGATAGGACAGGATCGCAAGATAGATCCGGATGAGATTGTTTGTTTTCAAGAAATCACCTCATCACAGACTATGAGGTGATTTTTTGCTTCATACCTTATTTCAGTTTCGGTTTTTGATCTTGCGCGCCCGAGGTCTTACTGCCGCCGAACATCCGCTTGTCCTTTAAGCCGTAGGAATACGCGACCAGTCCGATCAGCGTGACGGGAACGATCGAAATCAGATAATAGGGCATACTCGCGTTATAGATCGCGATATTGGACAGTGCGACCTCATAATCGGCGTTTGCGATCACGTGGACCGGGAAGAGCACGCGGATCAGACCGCCGTACACGCCGTTGAAGAAGAATTCGGTGATCACGTAGATCACGTAGTTCCAGCCGGTCGGGTTCCCGACGGCGTTGGGCGTCAGCGGGAAGAGCACCGGCACGAGCGAGAGAACGAAGCCGGGCAAGGCGCCGCAAAAGCCGAGGATCGCTCCGGTAACGGGGCCGATATTCGTGCGCTCGTCGGGCGTGCGCAAAGCCTCGTCACAGCCGGCTTTCCAGATGATATCGTAGATGAGATAATAAAACAAGCCGATCGACGTGACGATCCCGACGACGAGCAAAAACGTGATCTCGGAGACGGCGAGATAGACCATTTTTCCGAGCATGGACAAAATGATCTGGGTGCCGACTAACTTGCCGACGATCGGCAGGTTCCGTTTCCAAAAACTCATGACAAACTCCAAATCCTAACGTTTTCCGTTTGATTTATTTTACCTTTTTTCCTCATGTTTGACAAGTGTTTTTCTTGTCAAAAACGAAAAGTTGTGTTACAATCGCGCGTGAAAGGAGAAGCCGATGTTCGATTATTCCGCTTTAAGCGAGCCCATTGCGGCGTTTGCCTCGTATAAACTGAATATTCAAAACGCATCCAAACTCACGGTGTATAACTACGTCGTGGATCTGAACGGCTTTTTCCGTTGGTATCTGGAAACGCGAAAGATCGACTGCGCGCCGGAAAAGCTTACGTTCGAGATCGTATCACGCGTCAAACAGATCGATATTTACGAATATCTCTTATACGTTGCCTCGCAAAAGCAAAACGGCGCGAAAGCGCGCGCAAGGAAGCTCTGCGCTTTGCGCGTGTTCTATAAGTATCTTGTAAAAAACCACAAGGAAGTCACGGAAAACCCCGCAAAGGATATCGACTCGCCCGCCGTGAAACCCGCTCTGCCGCGCTATCTTTCGCTCGAGGAATCCAAGCGCCTGCTGGACGCGGCGAAGGCAAACGGAAAAGAAAACCGCCTGCGCGATTACGCGATCTTAACCTTGTTTTTGAATTGCGGGATGCGGCTTGCCGAATTATGCGGCTTGTCGTTTTCCTCGCTTGCGGATGATCTGAGTTGGATCCGCGTCTTGGGCAAAGGCTCCAAAGAGCGCATCTTATACTTAAACGACGCGTGCAAAAGCGCGTTGAGCGAGTACCTCAAGCTGCGTGCGACCCTGCCTGCCAAGGATAAGGACGCGGTCTTTCTGAACCGGAGCGGTGACCGACTCGGCAGACAGGGCGTACAGCTTTTGGTGCAGAAGTATCTTAGAGCCGCGGGACTTGGCGGATCGCATTATTCCGTGCACAAGCTCCGGCATACCGCGGCGACGCTCATGTATTCCACCGGAAACGTGGACGTGCGCGTTCTCAAAGACATTTTGGGTCACGAGCAGTTGAATACGACGCAGATCTACACGCACGTAAACGACGAGCAGATGAAAAACGCGCTCAATGCAAACCCGCTTGCCGAGGAAAAGGGTATCAAATCCGAAAAATAGGGCATACTGGCCTTAAACAGGAGGCTTGTATGCGGTATCACCTGACTTACGAAACCGAAACACACATCGAAGCCCGCAGATTGTTTGCCTGCGGGCTTTGCGCGTTTGTGGCGGCATTTTTATGGGAAAGCGCGTCCGAACACCTGAAGGATCTGTCCTTCTTATTCGATCTGTTCGGGTGCGTTTTATTCTTCTGCGGCGCGCTTCTTTGGGACCGGAAACGGATGCGCCTTTGCGCCTTGCTGTTTGCCGCCGCGTTCTGTGCGCGCCTGGTCGTGCTGATCGTGCATCCAAAGGGTCTGTTTTCGTTTTTATATCTTCTGCCTTTCGCGCTGCTTTCGCTCATCGGGGAACTGATCGCCTTAAAGGCGCTGATCGGGTTCTACCGGAAGGACCCGAAAAACGGCTATTTCAAACGGGTCAGACGCATCTATTACGCCTTACCGCGCGCGGAGGTTTGTTTTTGGATCGCCACGACGATCTCTTATATTTCCGATCTGCTCTTATTGCCCGCGGCGCTTCTCTTTTTATGGACGCTCGGGCTCAGGCTCTGGATCTCGTTTTTGCTGTTTTCCGGCCCGCACGCGGGCGCGTTTTTGCGGGACCGGAACAAGAGCCCCCAAAGCCAATGACGTTCGCCCTTGTCGATGCAGCCGGAGCATAGATACAGCGTAAAGCAGAATATGACCGCGCAAACGATCGAGAACGCCAGCGCCGGCGTTCCGGAGGATGCGGAAAATAAAACGAATCTCGTAAACGCACAGGACGCTATAACCGCCGAAACGGGAAGGATCAGATCCCGCCAAAGCGAAAAGCGCACCTTGACGTGCCGCCGTAATTCGATTTGCCCGAGCAGCGTATTGATCGATTCGCCGCAGTAGATCGTGACAAGATAGCCCGTGATCGCAAAGGGCGGCAGTAAAAAGAAGATCAGCGTGAGGGATAAAAGCGAATCGACGATCCCGATGGCAAGCACCTTGATCTGCAGATCGAGCCCCTTTAAGATCCCGTCGGACACGATATCAAGATACATGATCGGAATAAGC
The DNA here is from genome assembly GCA_902796545.1 of uncultured Ruminococcus sp. GTDB lineage: Bacteria > Bacillota > Clostridia > Oscillospirales > SIG627 > RUG14179. Next base: position 7,259 of record CADBPF010000047.1, read on the forward strand.
GGCGCAAGCGCGCGCAGATAGGGCACGGGCTCAGCGGATGCAAAGAGGCTTTGCGACAGTCCGTCGGCAAAGAAAAAGATCACCCCGGCGCACAGATAGGAAAAGAGCAGCGAAAAGCGCAGCGCGCGCCCGCAAACGCGCCGGATCGCAGAGGCGTCGTTTCGCGTGCGCAATCGCGCGATCTCCGGCACGATCTGCAGGGAAACGGCGCTCATCAAAGCGGAGGGGTAGAGTAAGACCGGGAGCGTCATTCCCTGCACGGTCCCGTATGCGGCAAGGGCGCGCGTTTCGCCCGCGCCGCTTTTTTTGAGCCCGACCGGCACGAGGATATGATAGATCGTGTTCAGCGAAGCACGAAACAGCGCCCCGCCGCCGACCGGCAAAAGTAAACGGAAAAAGCGCGAAAGAAAACCGCTTTGCAGTTGGGATTCCCGCGCTTCCGCACGGGCGACTATACGATAATAAAGCGCGGAAAAGAGGAAAAACAGCACCTCCGAGCAGGTGATCGCAATACTGATCGAGCAAATGGAAAAGGACAAGTCCTGCGCGGTAAACCGCTCTAAAAGAAAGATCGTCAGTCCGAGGCGGAGCAGTTGTTCAAAGATCTGGATCGGCGCAAAGCCGCGCATTCGTCCGACCGCCACGAAATAGCCGCCGTACGCGGAGGACAGGGAGATAAAGGGCAGGGAACAAGAGAGGATGCGCAAAGCGAGTATTCCTCCCGGAGGATCGTTTAGGAGTTTGCGGCAAACGACGGGCGCAAGGCAAAACATAAGCGCGGCGATCCAAAGCCCGATCGCAAGGCAGACGATCAGGATCCGGCGCATGGTGACTTTGAAACTGCCGGTCGTTTCCGCGCGCATCCGGGTCGCGGCAAGAGAAACTCCGGCGCCCGCGGCGGTTTTGGCAAAAAAATAGACGCTTACGAGCAATTCAAAAATGCCGACGCCGAAGGCGCCGATCTTTTTGGACAGGTAAACGTCGTAATAGACCACAATGCCGCGCGTAAAGAGCGTACTTACGGTCAGCACGAGGACGGTTTGAAAAAAGTTGCGGGAAAAACGGCTCATATCCAAAGATATGAGATCCTTGGATTTCTATGCCGACTGATCCGCGGTTTTGATTCTTTCAAACAAAAGATTTTGCAGGATCCCGAGGACCCCGCCGGCGATCAGTCCGGCGAGCAGCAGCCACGGCAAGAGGTAGAGCACGCCGAAATCGTAAAGGATCAAGGCGGGGAGCATCTGACCGATCTGGAAACAGACAGAACCGAACAGGCTGATCGAAATAAAACTGTATCCGCGGTCAGTCAAAGAGGAAGTAAGCGCCATCGCCGTTACGGAAAACAAGCCGCCGCAAAGCGAAAACGCCGCGCCGAGTGCGCCGCCGAACAGCAAAAAATGAAACAAGGAACGCAAGATCGCAAGCAGGTACGCGCTTTTGATCTCGCGGCGCCCGATCAGATACAACAGTACCGCGTTCGACACCCCGAGCTTGCAGCCGGGGATCGGCAGGGGGATGAGGGCAAAGAGCAGGCTTTCCAGATAATTGAGGGCAAGGATCAGCGCAAGACACATCGAAAAGCGCGTGATCGTTTTTGCGGCGCGGTTCATGACACGACCGCGTCCGGGGCGCCTGAAGTGCCGGTGATCCGCAGCAGGATCTGCTGCGGCGCGCAAAGGATCGATTGTCCGGCGTTTGCGATCGGCGGCATATGAACGCAGTCCTGCCCCGCGCAGGCGGAATGCAAGACGCGCACGGTTCCGTTTTCGATCTGTACCGTCAGATCGACCGAATCCTCGATCCGAAAGACCGTATCCCGATCCAGCGGATAACTTGCGATGAGCGCACCGGAGCGGTAAACCGAGACCGTTTCGCCCGCCGCATTTGTTCCGGAGAACACCGGGATGCACAACAGCGCGCAGAACAGGATCAGGATCAGAAGGAATACGAGGTCCTTTTTGGTCGCGCGCATCAGCGATCCTCCTCGGAGGCTGCGGAGCGCTTCTTTTTTCGGATCAGCGTAAACGCAAGCCCCGCTCCGCAAAGAAGAATGACGCCGCAGAGACCCCAAAACACGGGAGAATCAAAGAAGGTTCCAACGGGCGCGACGGCGGCTTTCGGAGCGTCGGAGTCCGACGTATGGGACCCGGCAACTTGCGGCAAGGCCGAAAAACGGGCGTAAAGTGTCAGATCCGAATGGGGGAAAACAAGCTCCGTTTCCGTGATGATCTCACCGTCTGTGCTGTCAGCCCAACCGTTAAAATCATAGCGCGATCGGTCGTAATCGAGATCGTAGTCGAGCGGTAACGACAGCAAATCGCCGCTCTGATATGAGGACTCGTCGATCAGAGGCGTTTGCAAAACCCGGTCCGGGTCGAGAAAGGTAACGGAAAACGGACCGTTTTTGACCCAGTTTCCGTATAAAACCTCATTGTGTTCGGGCATGGTGAAGCTCTCGCCGGGCAGATAGGAGATCTCGGCTCCCGGTAACACTGACCACCCTAAAAATTCCGCGATCAGACCCTCGTCTTTCGCCGCCTGTGACAATTCCGGCGCGGGAAGCGTGATCTGCGCTCCCGCTTTGCCGGAAAGGGCGTCCAACGGTGTGTAAACGCTGCAATCGCTTAAATCGAGCGTTAAGGTATATTCCAAAACGACCGGATCGGGCGTTGGCGGCGGATTGACGGTTTGCGTGGGGTTGTCGGAGGGGTTCGGTGCGGGCGTCTGATCTGCGTTTCCGGAAATATCGATCCCATTTAAGACCTGATAAACGGTTTTTGCAAGCAGCGCGTAGCCCGAGGGATTCGGGTGCACGCAGTCGATCAACAGGTTGGAAAGCTGCAGCATCCCGTGCTCGCTCTGCGGATCGGGAAACACCCGGCGCAGATCGATCACGGGGCAGGAAAACTCCTGCGCAACCGCGCGGATACAGGGCGTGATCTCCTCGCGCAGGATCCGCTCGGTGATGCGGTAGGACTGCCGTTGATAGGCGCCGGCGGGCAGAGCGGGGGGCGGAATGACGCAATAAACGGTCGGGTGCGAGGTTAAATTCAGATAGCGCCGCACCAGATCCCGGTATGCCGACATAAAATTGGAGGCGCCGCCCGTCGCGGAATCCCAGACGCCGGGCTCGCCGGAGGCGCTGATCTTGGAATCGTTCGTACCGAGCATAAGGACCACGATATCCGCGTCGCCGCGTTTTAAGGACGCCTGGATCGTGCTGTGGTTGACGGCTCCGCCGTTCACGACGCGATTGGAGGCGGGATCCGGCAGAACGCTCAAGCCGCTCACGCCGTAGTTGATCACGACGCTTCCGTCGTTGAAAAGCGCCTGTAAGCGTTGGGGATAGGTGTTCTTTTGTTTGCCGTTGAGGGCGCCCGTCGAACCGGAACCCCAGGTGATCGAATCGCCGACACAGAGGATCGTTTTACCTTTTGCAAACACGGTAAACGCACCAGCGGGAAGACAAGTAAACAGCGCGACGTAAAGCGCGAAGACCGCCAAAACCACTCGTTTCATCCCGCGTCTCCTTTTTTCTTTGAGTATAGCACCAAGCACGAAAAAATTCAAGAAAGAAAAGCGCCTGCGATCGCAGGCGCTCTTCAGTTTCAGTTATTCGGATTTCTTGCCGGGCTTTTTCAAGACGAAGATGCCGGTGCCGACCAGCCCGAGCACCACGACGGCAGCAGCGATGATGATAATGATCAAAGCCGAATTGCTCGGCGGGAATACGGCATACAGGGTGATTTCCTTTTCTCCGGCAGGGATCTCGAAAACGCCGCCGTCTTCCACGTCGGGATCCTTCGCGTTTTCAGTCAGGGACCAACCCAAGATCGGCTGATTGCCTTTGGTCAGTCTGCCGCGGGTGTTGCGCAGGGTAACGGTATTGCCGCTGCGAACGGTGACCTCCGGCGGGATCATAGCAGGATCGTCCGCGCCTTCCGCGGAGAAGGTGATGTGATGCATGTTGCTGACCAGCGCGTTATAAATCGTTTCCGCCATGACGGCGTAACCGTCCTGATTCGGGTGCACACCGTCTGCAAGCAGGGTGAGCAGCTCTGCCATTCCTTCATCGGTATCCGGATCCGGGAAAGCGGAGCGCTGATCGATCACGGCGATCGGTTTTCCTTCCTTGGCAAGACTGTCGGCGATCGATTGGATCAAGGGACAAATCTCATCGCGCATGATGATATCGGTGATGCGGTAGTTGCCGCGATCCATATTGCCGTTGATCGCGGGCGGAGGAAGCATCACGTACACGAAGGGCTTGGAATCCATGTTGAAATAAATATCCAACAGTTCGCGATAAGCCGCCTCAAAGTTTTCGGCACCGCCGGTGGTATTATCCCAGACGCCGACCTTGTAAGTCCCGCCGTTGGAAGCGGCTTTGGTCGTATAGGGATAGCCGTTCTTTTCGTAAGCGGTCAGTTTGGAGTCGTTGGTGCCGAGCATCAGGATCACGATATCAACGTCTTCGCGTTCAAAGCTCGCGGTGATTTCCTTCACGCTCGAATAGCCGCCTTCGGAAATCGAGCCTTTCGCGCGGTCGGGAAGCAGGGACGCACCGGGTTTGGAGTCGTTGTAAATAATGTACTCGTCGCCGGTATAGACCCCTTCGCCCGAGAGTTTGCAGGTCTCGTCCAGCATTTTCGCAAGCTGGCCTTCATAGTTCATATCCTGGTTGCGTTTGCCGTCGATCGCGTTGGTTGAGCCGGAGCCCCAGGTAATGGAGTCGCCGACGCAATCGATGACGGTTTTGCCCTCGTTCTGCGCGTGCACGGCAGTCAGCGGGCAGAGGGCGCACGTGATCATCACGCACACCAAAAGACAACTGAATAAACGTTTCATAAATTCCTCCTAAAATGAAATGGATTACGGTTTACTTGCCGCGTTTCACGTAGCTCGTGTGCAAGATCTCGTGCGCCTTATGGCTTCCGGGCTTGCCGAGATACTCTTCGTAAACGCGGATCACGTCGGGATTCTCGTGGGACTTTCTGTATTCTTTGTTCTGGTCGGAATCATAGAGAACTTTCGCACGGACCGATTTCAGATCCACGGTGTTGCGGACGCTCGCGGGCTGGGTGGGCTGACCGCCGCCGTTGACGCAGCCGCCGGGGCACGCCATGATCTCGATGAAATGGTAGTTTTCCTTACCGGATTCGACCGCTTTGAGCAATCGATCGGCGTTCGCGGTACCGGAGGCGACGGCGACTTTGACTTCCAGATCGCCGAGCTTATAGGTGGCGCGCTTGATACCCGCCGTGCCGCGCACGTCGTCGAACTCCAGCTTTTCGAGCGGTTTATGAAGGATGGTTTCCGCGGCAGTACGAAGAGCCGCTTCCATCACGCCGCCGGTGGCGCCGAAGATCGCGCCCGCGCCGGAGCCGATGGAGAAGGGGGAATCGAAGGGCTCGTCTTCCAGTTCGCGGAAATTGATGCCGGCACGCTTGATCATACGGCCGAGCTCACGGGTGGTGATCGCGTAATCCACGTCGTAGATGCCTTCGCCCGCGGCGCATTGATCATCTCTGCGGCACTCGAATTTCTTGGCGGTGCAGGGGATCGCGGAAACGAACACAATATTCTTGGGATCCCAGCCGTTCTTTTCGGCAAGATAGGTCTTTACGACCGCGCCGAACATCTGCTGCGGGGATTTGCAAGTGGACAGGTTGTCGGTAAAGTCAGGGTAATAGTGCTCACAGAACTTGATCCAGCCGGGGGAGCAGGAGGTGATCATCGGAAGCTTTCCGCCGTTCTGGATGCGTTCGATCAACTCGTTTGCCTCTTCCACGATGGTCAGATCGGCGGTGAAGTTCATATCGAACACGCCGTCAAAGCCGAGACGGCGCAGAGCCGCGGCCATTTTGCCTTCCACGTCCGTGCCGGGCGCGTAGTCGAAGCATTCGCCGATCGTCGCGCGGATCGAGGGCGCGGTGCAGATCAGCACCTTCTTTTCGGGGTCGTTCAGAGCCTCGAAAATGGGAGCGGTGTCATCGCGCTCGGTCAGAGCGCCGGTCGGACAGGCAACGATGCATTGCCCGCAGTTGATACACGGCACGTCGGCAAGGTTTTTTTCAAAGGCACAGCCGATATGGGTATCGAAGCCGCGCGCGTTGGGACCGATCACGCCGACGGCCTGCTGACGTTCGCAGGCGGCGACGCAGCGGCGGCAAAGCACGCATTTGTTGTTGTCGCGGACGATCGAGGGGGAGGAGGTATCCTTCTCATAGTGGATCGCCTTGCCCTCGAACACGTTTGCGTCTTCCACGCCGAATTCGACCGCGAGCTTCTGCAGTTCGCAGGACTGATTTCTCACGCAGGACAGACAATTCTTGTCGTGATCGGAAAGGATCAGTTCCAGATTCATTTTGCGCGCGTTTCGGACGCGCTCGGTGTTGGTGAGGATCTCCATCCCTTCGCTGACCGGCTGCACGCAGGAAGCGACGAGCGATCTTGCGCCCTTGACTTCAACGAGGCAGATCCGGCAGGCGCCGATGGCGTTCAAGTCTTTCAGATAGCAAAGCGTGGGGATATTGATGGAGACGCTGCGGCATGCTTCCAGGATCGTCAGGCCCTGCTCGACAGCATAGTCTTTTCCGTTGATTTTGATGTTCACAAGTGCCATAGCAAATCTCCTTTCTTATTGAATATCGATCGCATTGAATTTGCAGGTCGCCTTGCAGGCGCCGCATTTAATGCATTTGCTCGGATCGATCTTGAAGGGTTTCTTGATCTCGCCGGAGATCGCGCCGACCGGGCAGGCGCGAGAGCAGGCGGAACAACCGCGGCACTTGTCGGGATCGATCACGTATTGCATAAGTTTCTTGCAAACGTGCGCCGGACACTTCTTGTCCTTGATATGCGCGATATACTCGTCTCTGAAGTAGCGCAGCGTGCTGAGCACGGGGTTCGGCGCCGTCTGACCGAGTCCGCAGAGCGCGGAGCTCTTGATGTGGTTGGCAAGCTCTTCGAGCTTGTCCAGGTCCTCCATTTCGCCGTTGCCGGAGGTGATCTTTTCCAAAATCTCGAGCATCCGCACGGTGCCGATCCGGCAGGGCGTGCATTTGCCGCAGGATTCGTCCACGGTGAATTCCAGGAAGAATTTCGCCAAGTCCACCATACAGGTGTCTTCATCCATGACCAAAAGCCCGCCGGAGCCCATCATGGAGCCGATCTTACCGAGGTTTTCGTAGTCGATCGGCGTGTCGATCAGGGAAGCGGGGATGCAGCCGCCGGAAGGACCGCCGGTCTGCGCCGCCTTGAATTTCTTGCCGTTCGGGACGCCGCCGCCGATCTCCTCGATGATCTCGCGCAGGGTGGTGCCCATCGGGATCTCCACAAGGCCGGTGTTGGTGATCTTACCGCCGAGCGCGAACACTTTCGTGCCCTTGGAGGTCTCGGTGCCCATGGAAGCGAACCAATCCGCGCCTTTTAAGATGATCTGCGGAATATTCGCGTAGGTTTCCACGTTGTTGATGATCGTCGGCTTGCCGAACAGACCCTTCACGGCCGGAAACGGCGGACGGGGTCTCGGCTCGCCGCGGTTGCCCTCGATGGAGGTCAGAAGGGCGGTCTCTTCACCGCAGACGAACGCGCCGGCGCCGAGGCGGATGTGGATATCGAAATTAAAGTCGGTGCCGAGGATGTTTTTCCCGAGCAGACCGTATTCTCTGGCCTGTTCGATCGCGATCTGCAGGCGCTTGACGGCGATCGGATATTCGGCGCGGACGTAGATCCAGCCTTCATCGGCGCCGATCGTATAACCCGCGATCGTCATGGCTTCCAAGACGGCGTGCGGATCGCCTTCCAGGACGGAGCGATCCATAAAGGCGCCGGGGTCGCCTTCGTCGGCGTTGCAGACGACGTATTTCTTATCGGAAACGCTGGCTTTGGCAAAGGACCACTTCTTGCCGGTGGGGAATCCTCCGCCGCCTCTGCCGCGCAGACCCGCGGCGTTCAAGGTGTCGATCACGTCGTCCGGGGTCATTTCCTTCAATACTTTAGCGATGGCGAAATAGCCGTCCATCGCGATGTATTCGTCAATGTTTTCCGGGTTGATGACGCCGCAGTTGCGCAAAGCGACGCGTTTCTGTTTTTTATAGAAATTGGTCTCGGAAAGGGAAGCGGCGTGCTGTGCGGTCTCGTCGGCGCCGGTGTCGTGATAGACCAGGCGTTCGACCGGACGGCCCTTGAGGAAATGCTCCTCCACGATCTCGGGAACGTCTTCCGGCTTGACCATGCTGTAGAAGGTCCCTTCCGGATAAACGATCATGATCGGGCCGAGCGAGCAGAGACCGAAGCAACCGGTCTGAACGATTTTAACTTCTTCTTCCAGACCTTTTTCTTTAATCTCTTTTTCCAGCGCTTCTCGAATGCGGACGCTTCCGGAAGAAGTGCATCCCGTACCTCCGCAAATCAGTGCATGAATACGAAACATTGTCGAACTTCTCCTCCTTTGAGTTATTTAGTCGCAGCGCCGATGGTATATTCCGCGATGGGCTTGCCGCCCTTTAAGTGACGTTCGATCACTTCTTTTGCTTTGTCGGCGGTCATTTTGACGTAGGTGATTTTGTCTTTCCCTTCTTCATAGACCTCGACCACGGGCTCGTACTGGCAAATGCCGATACAGCCGGTCTGCGTGACCATGACTTTATCGGAAAGCCCGGCCTCGTTCACGCCCTCGACAAAGGCGTTGAGCACGGGACGGGCGCCCGCCGCGATCCCGCAGGTGGCCATGCCCACGACGACCCGGAGTTCGCCGGCATCGCTGTTTCGCAACGAGACCTTGCTCTGCATTTTTTCTTTGATCGCCATGAGTTCTTCGATTGATTTCATATTGCCTGTTCCTTCCTTAAAAAATAGTTTTGATTTCAAAGATTCGCTTCTTCATAAGCCTCATCCAGGTATCCGCGGATCCAGGAGAGGATCTCAAAGTCCGCAAGAGAAACCTGATCTCCGAGGACTTGCTTCAATTCCGCACAGGAAAGCCGCACTTCGCCGCCTCCGGAAAGCCTGTGGTAAAAGGTAAAATCGATCTCGGGACTGCCCTGGATCAGCGATATCAAGGTTTCGGGCAGGTTTCCCATCGGGAGAAAATCAATATGGTTGCGCCCGAAAACGGCTTTAAGCGTCGTTCCGTGATCCGTTTTTGAGTCCTCATCGGAGATCGATTGGATCGCAAGACTCCCGCCGGTCTGTTCGGAGAGCATTTTCAAGAAGGGAACGCCGAGTCCGACGGCGCGCGTTTTTCGGGTGGTGAAAAAGGGATCGGTCAATTTTTCAACCTGTTCTTTGGTCATCCCGCAGCCGTTATCGGTCACGGTGAAGGTCAGATACTCGCCGTCTTCAAAAAGCTTAACGTCGATCTTGCTTGCGCCGGCGCGAACCGAGTTCATCACAATATCTAATACGTATAAGGAAAATTCGTCCACGGACCCGGTCACCGCCTGTTCGTTTTCAAGTATGCGATCAGCGCTCTGCGCACGGCTTGCGGATCGTCGGCGGGCGCGTTTAGGGTAAGAGCGTTCGATCCGTCCGAAAGATTCCAGAGCTGATGCGCGTCGGAAGACACCACGTAGGACAGGCGATCCAGGATCGGGAACCTTTCCCGATAGCTTTCAAGCGCATCGCCGCATGCCAGTTCAAACGCCGTATAGGGCGGATCCTCCGGGAAAGTGCCGAGCGTCGCCACGATCCCGTTTGCCTCGCGGTCGATATGCGCGGGATAGCAAACGCCGCCGAGGGAATCGACGAGCGAAAACGCCTCGGATAAATCAAGCGTGGTCGCGTTGATGACGAGATCTTCGATCTCACGGATCGGCTCGTCCTGATCGTTTACTACGTACTGATGCCCGAAGATCTCCGGCTTGTTTTTGACACGGATCAGGCGCTCTTCCACGATGCGGTCGAACTTCATCGCGCTTTCCAGATCGCAAAAGAGGCAGATTGCGTGGATATCCTCGGAGGTGGTCAGCTCCATACCCGCGACCGGGACGATCCCATAGCGCGCGGCGTGGCGGAAAAACGCGGGACAGTTCTTGGAAGAATTGTGATCGGTGAGCGCAAGAAGATGCAAACCGTTGATCGAAGCCATCCCCGCGATGTTCGCGGGCGTCATATCGTCGTCCGCGCAGGGGGAAAGGCAGGAATGGACGTGGAGATCGTAATTATACGCCGGCATGGCTCTTTTGCAATTCATGGATCCGCACGCACAACTCGTAAGCGGAAAGCGGAGAGGTGAGCACGCAGACGTCCTTTTTACCAGCCGCGTTTTGCGCGTCTGGCAAGAGCGTGACGCCCTCCGCGAGGATCACCGCGGCGGCGTCCGTCAGGGAGGCGACCGCGATCACGTTTGGGTTGTTCATGATGGTGATCCACAGGTTATCCGCCTTGACGCGGCTCATCGCGCGGGAAAGAAAATCGCCGGAGTAAACGCCGTCATACTCGCGGCACGGATCGCCGGAGAGAACGCGAAGCTCCAGGAAAGCGGAGAGATCGGATATTTTCATATTATTTATTCGCTTTTCTTTTCTCGTGTTTTGCCGGAGCGATCCATAAAATCCCGGTACGCGTCGGAAAGGGTGGTTTCTTTGTGATTTACAAGATAGTCGTGGAACATTTCCCGCATGATCACGGTACATTCGTCGGCGCTCGTTTCGTTTTTCACGATATCTTCGGCAAACGCCATACAGGTCGGCGCGCCGCAGGAGCCGCAGTCGAGCCCCGGAAGCTCCGCGGTGATGGCTTCGATCTCGCTCATCATCCGAAGCGCCGTGTTGCGATCGTCGGAGAGCAGGTGCCCGGGATCAAAGGAAACGCTTTCGTCCACGAAATACTTTTCAGGGATTTTCGTATCCGCCGGTCGGTTCGGGGAAACGGGCAGATAGCGCTTTAAGATCTGCAATCTCGCCTGGGCGATATAGGGGTTTGCGACCGTCATCGCGCCGCCGACGCAGCCGCCGCTGCACGCGTTGAGTTCGATGAAATCGAGCCCGGTGAAATCCTCGTTATCGATCTGCTCCAAGACCTTGATGCAGTTTTCGATCCCGTCCGCGGCAAGATATTTATCGTTGAAGATCGCGGAGGATTCGCCGCCGGTGGATGCCCAGCCGATACCGATCATGCCGGAGGCGGCGGTATGTTCGGGCTCGTCGATCTTTTCGATGATGTCGTTGATCTTGAAATACACGTCCCGCATCGACAGGATGCGGTCGATATTGTTTTGTTTGCCCGCAAAGCCGTTTTTCACGTAGCTGACTTTCGCGGTACAGGGAGAAATGAAGAAAATGCCGATCTGATCGGGGTCCAGATCCGGATATTCCGCCTCCATGCGTTCCCGCGCCACGGACGCCGCGACCTCGATCGGCGGCAGGATGGGCATCACGTGATCCTTGAGATAGGGGAAATTCATGTTGATCATCCGGGTGATCACGGGACAGGCGGAGCTGATGACCGGACGCTTCACGTCCTTGCGCTCCAGATACATCCGGGTATAGGCGGATACCATTTCCGCCGCGCCGGCGACCTCGAAGACGTAATCGAAACCGAGGCGGTACAAGCCCTCGATGATCACGTCGATATTGTCGATATTGTCAAACTGGCCGTAGAACGCGGGGGCGGGAAGCGCGACCCGGATCTGAAAATCGGCAAGCGAATCCAGGCTGTCGTGCACGGCTTTTTTCGCCTTGTGCGGACAGACCTTGATGCATTCACCGCAGTCGATACAACGTTTGGAGTTGATCTGCGCGTGATTGTCGCGGATCCGGATTGCCTCGGTGGGACAGCGTTTGAGGCAGGTCGTGCAACCTCTGCACTTTTTTACGTCCAGCGATACAGAGTGTTTGTATTCCTGCATAAAACCCTCGCGCAAAGAAGCTTGAGCGCCGATTTAAGTAATGTTGACGGTCATGGTGATGGTGGTTCCGCGCCCGAGTTCTGTTTCGATCTTCATGGAGTCGGTATATTTTTTCATATTGGGAAGCCCCATGCCGGCGCCGAATCCCAAAGAGCGGATATGGTCGCGGGCGGTGGAGTAACCCTCCTGCATGGCGAGTGAAACGTCGGGAATGCCGGGGCCGTGGTCGGCGAGAACGATCGTGATCTCGTGATCGGAAACGATCACGTCCGCCGTACCGCCGGATGCGTGGATGACCATATTGATCTCGCCCTCATACATGGCGATCGCCACGCGCCGGATCTGTTCCGAGTCGATCCCGAGCTGCCTGAGCTTCTTTTTCACGGTAACGGAAGCGCCGCCCGCCGAAGAAAAATCTTCTCCGTCGATGTCAAAATGGAATACAACGTTTTCAGCCATGACGATACGGCGCCTTTCGTGATGATACCGGGATGAAATCAGGAGTTCTTGCCGCGGGCGACCAGACCGGAGGTATAGAGCTTCCCGCAAGCCTCGTAGGCGCGATAGTGCGCTTTCATGACCACGATATCGCACTCTTCCGCTAAACGGATCATTTCTTCGGTCGGCATTTTATTGCGAACGAAGACCACACAGACCATGTCCATCATGCTGGCGGTACGGATCACCTGCGCGTTCACAAGACCGGTCAGTAAAACGCCCTGGTCCTTGACAAAGGCCAGAACGTCGCTCATCATATCGCTGCAGCAGGCGTTATAGACCTCGTGGTCCAAAAGGGATTCGTCGTGCGTCAAAAGTTCAGCGTCCAGCAATTCTTTCAATTGCGCAATTTTCATAAGTACCTCGATACCGGAAAGGCGGTCGATTCAGCCGCGATCAGTATTTTTCCAGAATGCCCTTCAACTGGTTCGGTTCCAGACGGCCGTAAACGTCCTCGCCGATCATCACGACCGGAGCAAGACCGCAGGCGCCGATACATCTGGTCGCGTCCAGGCTGAATTTCATATCTTCCGTGATCCCGCCGTTTTTGATGCCGAGAAGGTTCTCAAGCTCTTCCATCAGCTTGCCGGAGCCTTTTACGTAGCAGGCGGTGCCGAGACACACGCTGACCGGGACCTCTCCCTTCGGGTTCAGCAAGAACTGCGAATAGAAGGTCACGATGCCGTAGATCTCTTCCAGGGGCACGCCCAGCTCGTCGGCGATGATCTTCTGCACCTCGACGGGCAGATAGCCGTAAATCTTTTGCGCTTCCTGCAAAACGGGCATCATGGGGCTCTTTTCGCCCTTATAACCCGCGATCATTTCGCGCAGCTGTTTTTCCTGTTCCGCGGTCCCGTGGAATTTTACGGAGGTCGGTGCTTTTTTCATACCAAAACCAATCCTTTCTGTCTATTCTGCACACGGCTTTTGGTGCCGGCATACGCATTCGAAACTATTATAATGATTTATAGTTGGAATTTCAAGTGCTTTTTTCGCATTTCCAGAATTTTTTCGGAGAAAACGTCGCAATTTGCGCAACGCTGGGGAAGCGTCAGCGCTTTCCGGAAAATTCGGGCGAAAAAACTCTTGACACCGAAAAACGAACATGGTATAATACCACGCGTCGCCCGAAAAAGCACACGCTTCTGTAGCTCAGTTGGTAGAGCAGAGGACTGAAAATCCTCGTGTCGTTGGTTCGATTCCGACCGGAAGCACCACTTGCGGATTTAGCTCATTTGGTAGAGCGCGACCTTGCCAAGGTCGAGGTGGCGGGTTCGAGCCCCGTAATCCGCTCCACAAACGGGAGCTTAGCTCAGCTGGTTAGAGCATCTGCCTTACAAGCAGGGGGTCACAGGTTCGAGTCCTGTAGTTCCCACCAACTTGCGGCTCTCGACAATACGGCCCGGTAGTTCAGCTGGTTAGAACGCCAGCCTGTCACGCTGGAGGTCAAGGGTTCGAGTCCCTTTCGGGTCGCCAAACGCTGACATAGCTCAGCAGGTAGAGCACATCCTTGGTAAGGATGAGGTCGGCCGTTCGATTCGGCTTGTCAGCTCCAAAAAAGCCAAACGTTGATCGTTTGGCTTTTTTGTTTTGCTTAAATGCGTGATTTCTTGATTTCGCGTAATTGATACGGCGTCTCTCCGTCCGGGTCCGTGGTCTCGAGCATCGTCACGGGGTCGTTTTCCAGTTCCCGGAACAGTTTTCCGAGATGCGTGACGCAGATCCAGCTTGCGCCGAGCGCGTTTAGGTAGCGTAAAACGTCGGCAAGTCCTTTTGCGCCTTCCTCATACGCGGTGGTCTGGAAGATCTCGTTGAGGAAGATCAGATCACCGCTTTGGACCTGATCGACCGTTTCGGAGAGCGCGCGCACCTCTTCTTCGAATCTCCCGACGCCCGCGCCGACGGAAACCGCTTTTTCCGCGCTGGCAAAGAGCGTTCTGATCGAGTGCTGCGGGAAGATCTGCGCAGACCTTGCAAGCACCGGCAGTCCGTTTTGCGCAAAGACGAGCGCGGTGGCAAGCGCGCGCAGATAGACCGTTTTGCCGCTGTTGTTCTCGCCGCGGATCAGGATCCCGCCGCTTTGCGAGGGAAAGATCGCGTCGTTTCCGATGACCGTCTTCTGCCCGTAGGACGACAGGGAAAGCACGAGGTCTTTGAGTCCGTGGATCTCGGTCGGGCGGTCGCTCACCGGGGTCGCGGCGCAATAGGGGATCCCGTAGCGGTCAAAGGACTGCACCAGATAAAGCGCGACCCGATAGAACGATAATTCAACGGAAACGCCGCTAAACTCCGTGAGCAAGCCGGACAGAACGCGATTCAAGATCTCCGCCATTTTATTATAGATCCCGCCGAGCAGCTGGTTGCGCAGGACGTTGTCCGGATCCGAAAGCGCGATCGAGGCGGGGACGTTGAGCGAGATCTGCGGCGAGCGGCGCTTTTTGCGCAGTTTGGAAAGATCTCCGTGGATCTTCAGATCCAGGCGGTCGATGGAATGCACGTCGTAATTTGCGATCTTGCCGAACTCGTCTAACGTGAATTGCAGCTCGACAAGGTACTCGTCCGGAGTGGAGGCGATCAGATCCAGAATCTCTTTTAAGCGCGCATAAGAGGGATGTTCGATCAGCTCGTGCAGGCGCAAGATCAGAGATCGAAACGCCGCGGACTCCAGCGGTTGCTTTTCCAGGATCTGCAGGATCCCGGTCAACTGCTCGAAGGTCGTTTGGATCATATTGGCGGTCATGATCAACACGCCGAGCGAGGTGCGGTATTTCGCGTCCGAACCGAATTTTGCCGCGGTATGCACGGAGATCGAACTTTTCTCCAACTGAAATTGCTGCGGCAAAAGATCAAAGGCGTTCCATGCGGCGCTCAAACGGTCGAAGAAGAGGGGAAACTTCTGAAAATCGGAAAAGACCTCGGCGCGACAGACGCTGTTTTCCGCTTTTTCGGGCACCCTGGAAAGTACGTTGAGAAAATAGTTTACGGTCTTTGCGTCCAAAGCGGTCCCGATCGCGTCTTTGATCGTATTATCCAGCATCAGATCGCGGATCAGCGCACGATCCGGCTCGCGCTCCGGCTCTTCGATCTGCCAGAGCAAGCTACGCTTTTTCACGGATTTTCCTCCTTTCCCGCAAGGAATCCGCGTCTAAGCGGTATTTGCGCAGTACGTCTTCGGCAAAGGAAGAACGCAGACCGGTGTTTTTGGCGATCTTGTAGCTGCGCTTATGCTCCGCGCCGTCTTCCACAACGGTACTCAAAACCGAAAAACCGTGGCCGTTCACGCCGTGAAAATGCGTGACGAACAGCCCGAATACGCCCTCCGACTTACAGCGCTCGGCACATTCCAGAGCCAGCACGAGCCCCTTTTGCTCGTTTGCGCCGGAAAAGGTTTCGTTGAAGAATAAAAACGGGTGTTTGCCGCCGGCAAACAGGGCGTTGACGCGCGCCTCTTCTTCGACAAGCCGCCCGCTGTCCGCCACCTCGTCTTTCGGGAAGTGCGTGCCGATAAAGTCGAACGGATACACGCGCGCAGACTCGGCAAAAACCGGGCAGCCGGCAAGCGCAAGGGTCAGATTGATCGCCGCGGCGCGCAAATAGGTGGTTTTCCCGCCGCCGTTCGCGCCGGTCAGAAAGGCAAAGCAATCTTCGGCGGTAAAGGAAATATCGTTCGGCACGATCGTCGTTTCGGGACCGGAAAGCAGACTTGCGTCGTAGGCGTTTTTGCAAGCGTAAACGGGAGTTTTGGAAAGGTCCGGGATCGAGTTCGGGATCCCGCGCGCGGCGGCAAGCTCGTCCAATTCCCGGATCGACTTGTAAAACGCGATCTGGTGGCGGTATTCGCAGATCCCGGCGTCCAGTTCCGTTTCGAAATCCGCGATCAGCTTGCGGCAGAGGGCGAATTGCTCGGGATAGACTCGAAATAACGCCTCCGCGAGCGCGGGCGGCAGATCCACCGTCCGCTGACCCGGAAGCGAGAGATCGCACAGATCGAGCGCGCCGGCGCAGGAATGTAATTCCGCCATCAAGCCCTCGCTTTGCTCGTCCGCACACACGAAAACGCCGATCGGCGAGAGATAGGCGCGACTGGTCAGAATGTCAGAAATCGAGTCTTTTAGCGCGTCAAGCGCCGTATCGAGGCGCCGGATGACCGGCAAAAGATCTTGAAAATATTGTAAAAACGCATGGACAAAACCGCCGCCGTCTTTCAATAAGACCGCGCGCCTGACGGTCTCCGAAAAGCGTTCGGCATACGCGTAAAACGACAATAAGCGCTCGCACTCGTTGCGGGCGGCGGCAAAGCGCTGATAGGCCTGATAGGTATGGGTCAGAGCGTCCTGCAGATCAAAAAACGGCGTCCGGAAATCGGGGTCCTCCAGACACCGGAACATCGCTCCACGCGAACGGATCTCCGAGGCGGTGCAGGGGATCCGCAAAATCTCCGCCGCGCGCTCGCCGAAAAGCGTATCCAGGCGCACGTCGGAAAAGAGCGCGGCGTCGTGGTGCGCGCGCTGATCGGTCGGGCTGTCAAACAAAATCGAAGGGATCATAATCCACCTTTTCTCGGTTTGCCGTTATTATACCATATCCCCGCGAAAATGCAACGCGGACCCGCGATCGCGGAAAAACGGCGGATCTCGATCTTTTTTCACGAAAAAACCGGGCGTTTTTATTGACAAGCACTATCGAAGGTGATACACTATACTTAGTTATTTTTACAGTTTCGACGCCCATATCTTGTGTTTATCGGAGGAACCCATGGATTACGATTTCCGTCTTGGTTTTGAGTGCCCGGGTTATTATTCGCTGCCGGTCCTGCTGATAAAGCAGGAGGCGGTCTATGATCTCTTTGCGATCAACGATTCCGAGGCGCCCGTGGAAAATCTCAAACTCACGATCTCCTCGGAGCCCGCCTTCTTCCAGACGAAGGTGATCGATCTCGGAACGCTCAACCCGCATACCAAACGGATCTTTCCGGATCTTTGTCTGGACTACGACCGCACGTATCTTTCCTACCTTGCCGAAAACACCACCTCCAAGATCACGGCCGAGCTTTCTCAAAACGGGAAAACCGTTGCTTCCTTTTCCTTAAATTGCGACCTGATCCGCTATTGCTGCTGGGGCGGCGTGCATTTCGCGCCGGAATTACTTGCGACGCTCATCACCCCGCAGCAGCCGCAGATCCAGGATCTGCGCAGGGAACTGAAAACGATCCTGCGCAAAAAGCGAGTCACGCTCGCTTCCGACGGCTATCAGGACCATCTGGACGCAGAGTCCGTCCGGAAAGACGCGACCGCGCTCATGAACGCGGTCTTTGAACTCGTGCGCGGCGCGGGGATCATTTATTCGATCCAGCCGCCGGAGCTTACGCGGCGCGGCGCGGCGATCTCCATGCCGGAGGAAACGCTTGCGAAAAAATCGGGCAACGCTCTGGACGCCGCGATCCTGTTCTGCTCCTGCGCGGAATGCTTCGGACTCAACCCCGTTTTGCTGTTGAGCGGAGAATACGTTTTAGTGGGCGCGTTTTTGGAGCCCTGTTCCTTTGCCTGCCCGGTGATGGACGATCTCGGCTCCGTTTTGGAGGCAGTAGGCGCCAAGAAACTTTTACTGATCGATTCCACCTCGATGGCAAACGGCACCTCGTTCGGGTTTGCCGCCGCCTGCAAGATGGGAGAAAAGCGCATCCGCGAGTGCGAGGAGTTCTATTTCGCCTTGGATCTGTTTGCCTGCCGTGCGCAGGGGATCCGGCCTTTGGAAAACCGCGTGGTGTATGAAGACGGGATCCATTTTGAAAAACCGGGTCTAAACGAGGAAGACGACGACGTTTTCCAGAACGACACCGCGATCGCCGAGGCGAGCCCCGATCCTTTCGATCAGCATATCAAAGAGATGCGCCGCGATCTGTGCGATTTGAGCGTATACCACAAGCTGATCTCTTTATCGGAAGAAGATCGCGTGCGGATTTTGATGATGGATCCCGTTCGCTTTCTGGCGCAGCTCGGAAGCGGCGATCCGCTTCCGCTGTTCGGTCCGGACGCGGCGTTCGGCTATCGCGGCAGCGCGGAGCTTTCCGCAAAAACGCTCGATCTTTTTGAAAAGCGCGCATCCGCGTTTCCGACCACGGAAGGCAGAGTCTGCCTCTGCTTCGGGCTGATAAAATGGAAGTTGAAGGAAGCGCAGGGCGAGGCCCCGCTTCTGATCGTCCCCGTATCCGTCCGCCGTGAGCGCGGCCGCATTGCGTCCATGACCGCGGACGTGACGCCGGGACTGCTCAACGGCGCGCTCTTAACCTTTTTGAACGAGTATTTCGCAACGGATCTTTCCGTGCTCAAAGAGATCGCCTTTGCCGAATTTTCTGATCACGTCAAGCAGATCCTGATGCGCGCGCGCGCCTTATTATATGAAAACTCCGCGCTGACCTTTTTGGACAACGAGGTCTTCTTCGCGCTTTTGCAGACCGGATCGCTCGAAACGCTCGACGCGCTCTCCGTCGCCCGCCTGGAAGGGCATCCGCTGTCCCGGGCGATCTGCGCGGACGAGGCGATCGAAGAAAACGCTTCGGAGCCGCTGCCGAGCCTTGCCGACGCCGCGCCCGCGGTGCTCTCGCTTCCGTACTTTTTGGATCGTGACGCGTACGACGTGTGCGCGAGTCTGCAGACCCGCAATTTCACGCTCGTTTCCGCACCGCCGCGGGGAGGGAAGACCCGACTCGGCATGGCGCAGGCGTTTGCCACGCTCAATCATCCCGAACAGACCGTTTTATACGTGACCGGTGAAAACGGCAACCCGGCGGACGCGTTTCACGCGCTGCGCCGTGCGGGCCTGGACGATCTTGCCATTTCGCTTTCCCAGTCCTCTCCGGCGCCCGCCGACTTTTCCATGAAAGCGTCGGATCTTTTCCCGACGGAGGATTTCTTCACGAAATGCGCTTTGTACGCCGACGCGCTCAAAAAGCTTTCCGGCTATGAGCCGGTGCTGAATCACACGCTGCCCTGCGGTTTTACGCTGGAGGAAGCGATCTTCGTCTTCGATCACGTGCGCAAGGCGCCGGATTGCCTGCATTTTGCCCCGGAAACGGTCGGGAATATGTCCAAGGAAACGGCAAGTGCGCACGGCAGCGTGATCCGCGACCTTGCAAACGCGCTTTCTTCGATCTCGACTCCGGTCGGTCATCCCTTACGTTTCGTCGGAACGCGCAGCTTCTCCTATGAGATCAAGGCGGAAGCCACGCGCCTGATCGACGAATACATGAAGAAATCAAAAGAGTATCTCACTTTCCTGCGCGGCTCCTGCGCCGGACTGTTCGCCAAAGCGAAACCGAAAAACGCCAAAGAAGAAGCGGCGTTTCTGGAACTGTTGCGTCTGATCGGCGAAAAGCGCGGGATCAACGAGTGCTATTTTGAAAAGCCCGTGATCGCAAGCGATCTTGCCAAGGCTTCCACGGTGCTCGCATACGGCAAAGAGCTTTGCGGGATGCGCGAGGAGATTTTACAGACCTTCCAGCCCGCGGCGTTCGATCTGCCCGTCAAGGATATGATCGTTTCCTGGCGCGAAGCCGAGCACAAGAAGGGCGGCGCCAAGCGGAAAGTGCAAAAAGAGATCATCAAAAAACTCGTTTCCGTCAGCCGCGTCAAGCTCGAGGGCCCGGTGCCGGATCTGCTCTATCAGCTGGAAAAATATATCAATTATCAGAGCTATCTGGAAGAAAACGCTTCGCTCTTGCAGCGCCTGTTTGGCGTGGACGTTTCCGCCCCGCAAAACGACACGGGCGAGACCTGGGATCGCTTGAACGAGCTGTTTGTCGATTGCGGCGAATTTGACCGCTATCTGGAACAATTAGGCGACGATCACGCGTCTCTGCGCCTGCTTGCGGCAAGGCTGATGCATTCCTTTACCGCGGAGGACGCCTCCCGCGCCGCGTCCTTGCGGGAAGCGATCTTGGAAATGCAGGCGGAGCTGTATCAGGTCAGACAGCGCTTCATCCATTACGTGAAACTCGATTTCGACGCGCTGTGCCGCGACCACGAGGAAGATCTCTACGAGATCCTGCCGAAACTGCAAAAAGAACTGCGCGAAGGTCTGGACGGGCTCCAGCAATGGGTGGACTGGCTGATCGCCTCCGACGAGGCGAGAGCGCAAGGCTTTTCACAGATCCTGGAAGAGATCGCCGCGGGGCACCTGCACGGCGACGATCTGGAAGACGCCTACACGCGCGCGTTTTTCTCCGCGCTGTGTGAATACGTGTTCGTGGTCAATCCGATCCTCGGCGAGCTTTCCGGTCATTCCTACACCGAAAAACTGGATTCGCTTGCCGCGCTGCGCGAGGAGATCTACGATCTTGCCAAGAAAGAGCTTTGCGCCAAACACCTGCGCCGTTATACCTCGTTTTTGGAGGAGAGCGGCTGGGATCCCTCTCAAAAATTCGATCTCACCCGTTTGAACTTTGCGCGCTTCTGCTATCAGACCTCCTGCCGCTATCCGATCCTCGTCGCCAACGCGAAAGACGCGATCGCGTATCTGAACAATACGCCGACCCGCTTCGGGCTGATCGTTTTGGACGACGCGCACACGCTGTCTTTGTCCTCGGCGCTCGCCCTGATCCCGCGCGCGCAGAAAGTGCTGATCCTCGGCACGCCGCGCTGCGCCCTTCATAACCGCGTGTTCGATCCGGTCCGCATCTCTGCGACTCATCGCCTGCGCGAGGGCGGCGGAATGTTCTGGGAGCACGCCGTTGCCTCGATCCGACCGATGCAGCTTAGCCGCGTCCGCGCGACGAACGCGGCGCTTTATGAACTTTTGGATCTTTGCGCAAAACAGGCGTACCCCGCGATCCCTTTTATCCGGCGCGAGGATTCGATCCGCTGCGTCAAGACGACCGGACTTTACGACGTTGCCACCGGGATCAACCTTCAGGAGGGCATGCAGACCGTGGAAGAAGCCCTGCGGCTGATGCGGGAATGCGCCGAATCCGGACGGGCACTTTCGCTCGGGATCTGTGCCGCAACGGGCGCGCAGAAGCTTTTGATCCTGCAAACGATGGCAAAGAAGCTGCGCGAAGAACCGGCGCTCTACGAGGTTTTGCGTTCCGCGTCCGAGCCGTTTTACGTGATCTCGCCCGACGAGACCGTTCCCGCCGGACGCGACGTGATCTTGTGGTCGCTCACCGTCGGCGCGAACAAAGCCACCGAACGGCCGACGAGAGCCCTTGCGCCGATCAACGATCCGGACGCGCAAAGCAAGGTCCTTGCGATCCTGACCGCCGCGCGCAAAGAACTCTGCCTGATCCATTCGATCAATCTGGATCTGCTGCGCGATTTCGCGCTTTCCACCCCGGGCGCGCGTGCTTTTGAGCGCGTCGTCCGCGCGATTTTGGAACGGGATTCCGGCGCCTGCGCCGTGGTCGATCGCGCGTCGGAAAGCGATAACCCGATTTTAGCGCGCGTAGCCGTTGATCTGGAAAGCCGCGGCTATTCGGTCTCCAAGCTCGTTTCCTGCGGCGATTTTGCGATCGACCTTGTGGCGCGCAAACCCGAAGATGGCGATTTTGCCCTGGCGCTTTTGTTCGACGACACGATCACCGCGTCCTGCAAAGGCCACGTCTTGGGCGAGACCGGACTGTTCGACGCGATCCGCGCCCGCGGATACGTGCCGTTCCACCTGCGCTCCGCCGACTGGTTTGTCGATGATCAGGGCGTTTTGGATGCGATCTACGCGCTTTTGCCAAAGAAAAGCAAAAACTCCAAGAAATAATCGCATCCGCAAGCATAGTTGACCGGGCATCCGAATACCCTTGTTGCGGGGGTGATCGGATGTCCGGTTTTTCAGTCAAAAAACGCCCGGAGCACGGGATTGTTTCGCGGCTATTCTTCGGCGTTTCCTGTGCGCTATGCTTTTCCGCGATCCTTACGCTTGTCTTTGCTTTGATCCTCTTAAAGATCCCGGGAGCGGAGGATCATATCGCGGTGTTGTCCTATGCGCTCTGCGCGCTTTGCGGTCTTGCGTGCGGCGCCGTCGCTTCCAGGATCTTAGAAAACAGGACCGCGTACGCCCTGCTTTGCGGACTGTTGTGCGGCGTTTTGCTTGCGGCGCTTTCCGTGATCTTCGGCGCGGCGCTGGAAAGCGGGACGGTCTTTTTTATCAAGGCGGCGGTTTATCTTGCCGCGACGGGGATCGGGACGATCCTTTGGAAATTGATTTGCGCGCAAAAACGCAAAAGCCGCAAAGCGGATTTCGCATCCGCCCGAAAAAAAGTGAAAAAATTCCCGAAATAATTGCAAAACGTTCGGTTTTTCTCTTGCTTTTTCCGAGTTTTTATGGTAAAATCACTTATCAAAATTCGGAAAGGGGATCCACCCGATGAAAAACGTGAAAACGATCAATTCCGTGAAAGCCGAATCCGAACATAAGCACGTCAACTGCGGCGAATGCCAGGCGTCCTGTCAGTCCGCCTGTAAAACTTCCTGCACCGTCGCAAACCAAACCTGCGAACAGAAATAACACGCACTTTGTGCGTGTTTTTCTCTTTGCGCATCCGGTAAGGCAAACGGTCAACCGCCGTTTGCCCTTACCTCTTTTTGCCTACCATTCAAGATAAAGGAATTTGAAACATTGTCGAAACCACTCGTTCATCAATTCGTCATCGATTCGTTTCACCTGGTATTGGACGTCAATTCCGGCACGCTGCACGCGATCAACGAGCTGTGCTCCAAACTGATCGACCGCCTTGCGCCGCCACTCGATCCCGAGCCGGATCCGGCGCTTTACTCCGAGCTATCCTCCTATCATCCGGAACTGATCAAGGAAGCCTACGGGGAACTCTACGAGCTCTGGCGCAAGAATTTGCTTTGGGCGGACTGGGACGATTCGATCGCGATCGACTATGAAACGCTCCCGGTCAAGTCGCTTTGCCTGCACGTCGCGCACGACTGCAATATGCATTGCGAATATTGCTTTGCTTCCAGCGGAAACTATCACGGGAAGCGGGAGCTGATGAGCGAAGAGACCGCGATTTCCGCGATGGAATTTCTGTTCCGGGAAAGCCGCGGCCGGCACAATCTGGAAGTGGACTTTTTCGGCGGCGAGCCGCTGCTCAATTTCGACGTGGTCAAAAAAACCGTCGAATATGCGCGCAAACGCGAAAAAGAGCTGAACAAGAACGTTCGCTTCACGCTGACGACCAACGCGCTCGGGCTCACGCACGAAATCTCGGACTACCTGAACGAGCAAATGTATAATCTCGTTTTCTCCCTGGACGGCAGACGGGAAGTGCACGAGTCCATGCGCCACGCAAACGCCGGCGGCGAGACCTACGACCGGATTTTGGACAATATCCGCTATTGCGTGGAGCATCGCGGCGACAAATCCTGGTACGTGCGCGGCACGTTCACGCACAAAAATCTTGATTTCCACAACGACGTGTTGGCGCTTGCCGAGGCGGGACTCAAGCACGTTTCCATCGAGCCGGTCGTCCTCCCGGACACGGATCCGCTTGCGATCAAGGAACGCGATCTGCACAAACTGCATTTGGAATACGAGCGTTTGGCAAGGGAACTGATCCGCCGCAGAAAGAACGCGCGGAAAAGCCCGCCCGGCATGGACTTTGAGTTTTTCCATTTTTCCATCGATCTCAACGGCGGCCCCTGCGCTTATAAGCGCTTGAAGGGATGCGGCAGCGGCACGGAATATCTCGCGGTCGCGCCGAGCGGCGATCTGTATCCCTGCCATCAGTTCGTGGGCAAGGAAGAATTCAAGCTCGGAACGGTGACGCGCGGGATCGTAAACCCGCAAGTCAAGGCCCGCTTTTGCCGCAGTCCCTTACGGGAAAACGATGACTGCAAGACTTGTTTTGCAAAATTCTTCTGCTCCGGCGGCTGCGCCGCGAACAATTACAATACCAATCAGGATCTTTCCAAGCCTTATAAGATCGGCTGCGATCTGATGCGCAAGCGCCTGGAATGCGCGATGCTGATCAAAGCCTGTGAGGCGTTCGAGCAGGAATGAACGAGAAAGTAGAGGAGAAACCATGAAACGCACCCTCCGAAATGGTCTTTGCCTGATCCTTGCGATCCTTTGTTTGTTTTGCTGTTTTGCCTGTGTCAAAGAGCCGGAAGGGCCGGATGATTCCACGGATCCGACGATTCAGCAGACCGAGCAGACGCCGACGATCACGCTTGCGGCTTCCACGCTTCAATTGCCCGAGGAAAGCGCGTTCATTCTTTCCTTTTTCGAGGCGGACGAGAAGCTCGGCGGGATCAAAAGCGCCCGTCCGACCAGCGCAAACGCGTATCTCAACGACCTGATCTTAGATCAGGTACAGCTGCAGATCAACTCGCTTGCCCCTTCTGATTCCAAGGCGGCGGCGTTGGACGTGTTGGCGGTCTATCAGGTGGAAAGCACCTATTCGTTTGAGTTTTTGGCGTATTACGACCTGTCTGACGGTTCCCGGAAGGTCGCGCCGTTCTTCGTTTCCACGGATTTCACCTCCGGAACGATCCTGACGCTCGGAAATCGCATCCGTCTTTCAAACTTTGAAAACGGCAATGCAAACGAATACGTGCCCGCGTATCTTGCCGAGCATTTTGCCGGACAGTATCAGGCGGATCTGATCCCCGCGATCACCGCGGACCAAAGGGACGGCTTCTACGTTTCCGCCGGCGGTGCGACGCTCGTCTATCCTGCGGGCTCGATCGGCAACACGGATCGCTTGAGCGTCTATATCGGCGACGCGGCGATCTCGCAGTACCGCAGGACCGGCACCACGCCCACCGAAGCGCCCGCCGATCTCTCCGGCGGGGACTACCAACCGGCCGGTGAAAACGAAAAAGTGGTCGCCATGACCTTTGACGACGGCCCCGGCGGCGCGAGCACCGCGCGGCTTTTGGACTATCTGGAACAGAACAATATCAAAGCGACGTTCTTTATCAACGCGAGAAATGTTGCAAATCTGGAAAACAGCGCCTCCGATCAAGCGCTTTTGCAGCGCATGGTCTCCTTGAATTGCGAGGTCGGGAATCACAGCTATTCGCACCCCTATTTCAGCAAGATCTCCGTGAGCGATCGGATTTACCAGGTCGAGCACAACGCGGAATTGATCGAGGCGGCGTGCGGCGTGTATCCGAATCTGTTTCGCGCCCCCGGCGGGATCTTTATGAAGAATCAGGCCTATGCCGACGATTATTTCTTCATCGACTGGACGGTGGACGGCGGCAGCGGCACCGAGGACTGGCGCTGCAAGAACGACGGGGACGGCGGTGTGCACGTGGCAAACGCGTATCTGAATTATATCGGACCCGGATCGATCGTTTTGATGCACGATATTTATGAAAACTCCGTGTCCGCCGCGATCATTATTATGTCCAACCTCAAAGCGCAGGGGTATCGCTTCGTGACCGTCAGCGAATTATTGGATCTGAAAAACAAGGTCCCGGACGGCACGATCTACACCTCGCAGACGACTTCACGCAACTATATGTCTTACGAGCAGGGGTAACCTGTCATAGTACAAGCAGAAAGTGGTAACAGTATGGGCGAATTGCTCTATCAAAAATATATCAAAGAAGAACGCCTGGAAAACGGAAAGCTCGTTGATCTGTCTTGGGAGATCCCGGAAACCTTCAACTTTGCCTATGACGTGATCGATCTGCTCGCCGAGCGCGAGCCGGACCGGCGGGCGCTTTTGTGGGTCAACGATCTCGGGGAGGTCCACGACTTCACCTTTCGTGATCTGAAGGAAAAAAGCGATCAGGCCGCCTCGTTTTTGCAGTCCCTCGGGATCGGCAAGGGCGATCGCGTGCTTTTGATGCTCAAACGGCATTACGAGTATTGGTATTGCTATCTTGCGCTGCACAAGCTCGGCGCGATCTGCATCCCCGCAACGAGTCAGCTCGTCACCCACGATATTACGTACCGGATCAGCGCGGCGGGGGTCAAGGCGGTCGTTTGCGCATCCGATACCGATCTTCCGCGGTTCTGCGAGGAAGCGCAGGAGATCCTTCAGGTACCGCTGATCAAGGTTTTGCATCAGGGAAGCCGCGAGGGCTGGTATGAGCTGCACGCCGGTATGGATTCGGCGCCCGCGTTCCGTCGCCCGGAGGATCGCACGAAATCAAGCGATCCGATGATCTTGTATTTCACCTCCGGCACCTCCGGGATGCCGAAAATGGTCCTGCATGACTTTACATATCCGATCGGGCTGACCGCGATGGCGATCTACTGGCACAAAGTGGTGCCGGGCGGGCTGCATCTTTCCGTCGCCGAAACCGGGTGGGGAAAGGCCGCATGGGGCAAAATGTACGGCGCGTGGCTTGCCGATTGCGCGTTCTTTATCTTCGACTGCGAGCGGTTCCACGCGACCGAACTATTGAAAGTGGTGCAGGATTACAAAGTCACGACCTTCTGCGCGCCGCCGACGATCTATCGCTTTATGATCCAGGAGGATCTCTCACAATTCGATTTTTCGCATCTGACGCATTGCGTAACCGCCGGTGAAGCCTTGAATCCGGAAGTGTTCTCGAAGTTCAAACAGGCGACCGGAATGTCGCTTTTGGAGGGCTACGGGCAGACGGAGCTGACCTTGACCTGCGCGAATCTGTATCAGGACGAAGTACGCGTCGGCTCGATGGGGAAGGCGTTTCCGGGGATCCCCGTCGATCTGGTGGACGACGAGGGGAAGACCGTTCCGGACGGCGTGACCGGGGAACTCGTGGTACGGGTCCCGAGAGAACGCAAGCTGCCCGGAATGTTCTGCGGCTACTATAAAGACGACGAGATGACCGATTCCGTCTGGCACGACGGGATCTATCACACGGGGGATCTTGCCTGGCGTGACGAGGACGGGTATTACTGGTACGTCAGCCGCAAGGACGACGTGATCAAATCCTCCGGCTACCGTATCGGTCCCTTTGAGGTCGAGAGCGTTTTGATGGAGCATCCCGCGGTCGTGGAATGCGCCGTGACGGGTGTTCCGGATCCTTTGCGCGGCATGGTGGTCAAGGCGACGATTTTGCTTGCCCGCGGGTACGAGGGAACGGACGAACTGAAGAAAGAGCTTCAGAATTTCGTCAAATCGCGCACCGCGCCGTATAAATATCCGCGCGTGATCGAATTCACGGACGCGCTCCCGAAAACGGTCAACGGAAAGATCCGCCGCGCGGCGATCCGCGGGGAACAGGGGAAATAAGCATGAAATTATCCGTCAGCACCTACAGCTTCCACGATTATCTCAAGCGCGATACGCGCGGACCCTTTGCCGCCGTCGATTACGCCGCCCTGCTCGGCATCGAGGGCATGGATTTCACCGATATTTTCACAGACCGCAAGGATCCTTTGGGCTTTGCAAAGACGATCGGCGATTACGCGCGTGAGCACGGAGTAAGTCCCGCGTGTTTCTGCGTGCATCTGGACTTTTTGAACGGCTCGGGCGGCGACACGGAAGCGGAGCTGGAAAGAGGCTATCGCTGCGTGGATCTTGCCGCCGCGCTCGGTGTTCCGGTCATGCGGCACGACGTGGTCGGCTTCATGAACGGTTTTCGCGGCATCGGGAGCTACGAAAAGGCGATCCCGAAATTGTGCGGAAGCATCCGCAAGCTGACGGCTTATGCCAAAGAAAAACAGATCAAAACCTGCACCGAAAACCACGGTTTCTTTTCCCAGGACGCCTTCCGGGTGGAGGCGCTGATCAACGAGGTCGGCGATCCGAATTTCGGGATGCTTGTGGATCTCGGCAATTTCTTATGCGCGGATGAAGATCCCGCCGTGTCGGTCGGCAGATGCGCGCAGTATGCGTTCCACGTGCACGCAAAAGACTTTTATTACCGTTCCGGCACTTTGGAAAAGCCCGGCACCGGTTATTTTATGACCCGGGCGGGGAATTATCTGAAAGGCACGATCATCGGCCACGGCGTCGTGCCGTTAAAGCAATGCCTGGAAACCTTGAAGCGCAACGAATATGACGGTTTCGTGGCGATCGAATTCGAGGGGATGGAAGATCCTCTGGAGGCGATCCGGATCGGCGCGCAGAACCTGCGCCGCCTGCTTCCGTAAAATAAGGGCTTATGAACCGATTTGACCGACAGGTCCGCCGCGATCAAAAAGCGCGCGACCGAAAGAACTCCGCACCCGTGAAAACCGCAGTGCTTCTGCTCTGCGGTCTTCTGCTGTGGGCGGGGCTTTCCTATTTCGGTTATCTCGGTTTATCCGAAACGATCCGCCGAGCGGATGAAATGGTGGAGGCGCCGGAACCGGAAAACGCGTTTTCGCTTGCAACGCCGGATTACGACGCGAATATTTTCGAAAACCTGCGCTATCTCGACCGGGACGGGCAGATCCACTACGGGACCTTGTCCAATCAGGTGGTTTTGGATTCGGAAGCTTCTGCGCCGGACGAATACGGAGCATTCTTTTATCGCTATCTTCATTCGATCATCATGGGCGACGCCGCGACCTATCGCGGTTGTTTTACCGAAAGCTACGTAAAAACCACGGCACTTCCCGAACGCTTTACGATGCAGATGCTCTACGACGTCGAGGTGCAGGAGATCGGCGATCTTTTCGGCGAGGATACGGCGCAGGAAACCGTGATCGGCAAGGAGTTTTTGGTTTCTTACCGGATCCTCGACAACAACGGTACGTTTCGCGACGATCTGCCGCCGCGCGCGAGCAGAAAAGAGCATTACAAGGTCCTTATGACCGCGGACGGAACCTTGAAGATCGATGCGATCGTTTTGGAAAAAGACGCGGCGATCCTGGTGCGGCGCGGTCTGGAGCCCGGCCGGGCGATCGTGTTCGGTTTGATCGTGTTTCTCTGCGTTCTTGCGCCGATCTTGGCGCTGATCCGGCTCTTGCGTTATCTCAAAAGAAGGAAGTCGAAAACAGTATGAAGTATTTTGTCTTGCTCGGCGACGGTATGGCGGATTGGCCCTTGGAGGATTACGCCTCCCGCACGCCTTTGCAGCTTGCCGTAAAACCCATGATGGATGAATTATGCGCGCACAGCCTGTGCGGGATGGTAATGACCGTTCCAGAAGGGATGGTGCCGGAGAGCGATACGGCGAATCTCGGCGTTTTGGGCTATGATCCGCGCGTCTATTCCAAAGGCAGATCTCCCTTGGAAGCCGCGAGTATCGGGCTTGATATGCAGCCGGACGACGTGGCGTTTCGCTGTAATCTTCTGACGATTTCCGAAGAAGAACGCGATTACGAGAAAAAGCGGATGATCGATCACGGCGCGGACGAGATCACCACCGAGGAAGCGGATCAACTGATCCGCGCCCTGCAAGAGAAGCTCGGCACGGACAAGCGGCGCTTCTATACCGGCGTCAGCTATCGGCATTGTATGCTCTGGAAAAACCCGCCGAAGATCCCCGATTTTTCGCGTCCGCACGATATTCTTGGGCTTTGCGTTGGCGATTATCTGCCGGAAAGCAAAGAGTATCTCGATCTGCAAAAAGCAAGCTACGAGATTTTAGTGGATCATCCGGTGAATCTGGAGCGCAAAAAGCAAGGTCTGCACCCGGCAAACTCCGCCTGGTTCTGGAGCCCCGGCAAAAAGCCGCAGCTGCCGAACTTCAACGAGCGTTTTCACGTGCGCGGCACGGTCATCGCGGCGGTCGATCTGATCCGCGGCATCGCCAAAGTAGCGGGGCTGGACGCACCGTTCGTCCGGGGCGCGACCGGCACCTTCGATACGAATTACGATGCCAAATCCTACGCCGCGATCACGGCGTTCATGAACGGCAGCGACTTCGTGTATCTGCACGTGGAAGCGCCGGACGAATGTGGGCATCGCGCCGAAGCGGATCACAAGATCATGTCGATCGAGTTTTTGGATCAGCTGATCTTAAAGCCCGTCAAGGAATATCTGGATGGATGCGGAGACGATTACCGGATCCTCGTTTTGCCGGATCATCCGACGCCGATCGCCAAGCGCACGCATACCAGAGAAGCGGTGCCGTTTTTCATTTACGACAGCCGCGAAAAGGACCGGGTTTCCGGGATCACTTGTTACAGCGAAAAAGACGTGAAAGCGGGCTCCGATCTCTATTTGGAAGAGGGAACCGAACTGATGCCGCTGTTTTTGCAATAAGTAAACAAAAAA